>JAEYUD010000002.1 GCA_023433685.1 Bacteroidota bacterium | reverse complement strand
GGCCTGGCGCGTGTCCGATCTGTGGAATGGACCTTATCAAGAAATCCGGCGATTTGAAAGACTCCATTGCTGAAAACGAATCAGATATGGACAAAATGGTTACTTTGACAACAAAAAAACTCATTTTGGCGAATGTTTCTGTTGTCGAAGTTCTTAATGAAAAGTTGCATAAGGAGATCTTGGCTTACAGTTATCTCGATTTCGCCGAGCAAAGTAGAAAAATAATATCAGCGCGTGTTAGTGGCAGGGTTGAAAAGCTATTTGTTGACAGAACCGGGCAATACATCAAAAAAGGTGAGCCTCTCTTTGACATATACAGCCCCGATCTGGTTCAGGCACAGAATGATTTTCTTATAGCATTGAATGGAACACAGAAGATCGATAACAGCTCTCTGATCGCCGCGGCCAGAAGCAAACTTGAACTCTTCGGAATAACTGCTTCTCAGATCAATGAACTCGAATCGACACATAGAATTAGAAATATAATGACATTTTATTCACCCATTAGCGGGACTGTAATTGAAAAGAAAGTTCAAGAAGGGATTTATGTCACTGAAGGAGCTTCGATCTACGATATCGCCGAACTCTCCACACTGTGGAATATTTCAGAAATAAATGAAAAAGACTTGTCTTATGTGAAGCCGGGAGCTATTGTTAAATTATATCTTAAGGCATATCCTCAAGACGAATTCACCGGTAAAGTTACTTTTATTTACCCGGTGGTGAACTCTCAGACGAGGACGGTGAAGGTCAGAAGCGAGGTCAGAAATGCAGGTGGTAAACTGAAACCTCAGATGTATGGCGAGACTCTTTTTTCAATTGACACTGGTGAGGGATTGCTGGTCCCAGCCGAATCGATCATATTTTCCGGCAACAGAACCGTTGTCTGGGTTAAGGCTTCGGATGGTATGTTCGAAAGTCGTGATGTGAAATTAGGTGACAAATATGGAGGTAAGTATCAAGTTCTTGACGGTCTCAAGGAGGGCGAAGAAGTTGCAGCCTCCGGAGGGTTTCTTATAGATTCAGAAAGCCAGTTGAAATCGGGCACGCCTTCGAATCATCAACATGGTGATATAAAAAATACCACAAATGGCAAGTCTGTTGATAAGCCAAATAAAAATACGAACGAACACAACAATCATTAATTAAACTTTTGGAGCAAAAGATGAAAATAATCAAATATTCAGCTGCCATTATTGTGCTGTCAGGACTTCTGGCAACCGGTACTCACGCACAAGGGCATGATCATTCTCATTCGAACGATAAAAACGGCAATAAGAATGGAATGACAAAAAATATGGATGTAACAAAGAAAAACAAAGACGAAAATCCGGTCATCAGAAAAGGAGTGATCGATCTTAAATCGATTGATCAAAATAAGGACGGCAAAGTTTATCAGGATCAAATGGACTGGAACGTGATTTCAGATGCTCCGGGGAAATGCCCCCTCTGTAAAATGAGCCTGAAACAAGTTTCCCTCCAAAAAGCAAAAGAGAACCTGATCAAAAACGGATTTAAAGTCAAGTAACATGAATAATGATTCCATAACACAGGAAAAAAATATGAAAACAATAACCTTTTTACTTGTATCCCTGACCTTTTTTTTTGAAGGATGCATGATGGGAATGGTTGGTGGATTTGAGCACGGCAATGAGGATAATAATTCACAAATAAATTCTGTGACTAAAGAGGTTATTGTTTCAAATTATATTCTTATTGCTGAATTTCCTGCCCCCATGTTACACCGGCGAGACCATTGCAAGCTTAAGATTGTGGATCTGGAAACAAACCAAAATAGCGGGACTGCAGATGTTTGGTTTATAACAAGTGATAATTCCACGGGAGGCAAGTTTGTTGAAACCAGGCTTGATCAAAATTCAGCTAACGGGTATTCTGCATCATATATACTCGAATCAGAGGATGAAAAAATCATTGGATTCAGAGTTAGTTCAATTAATGGTGAACATCTTCAGAAGCCGGCTGAAATTCTACACGATATGCAAGCAAAGCTTGATCATGGTGACCACTCCGGTATGGGGATGATGGATTACGCGCCGTACATGATCGGTGGTGTCGTAATGATGGCCGGCATGATGTTCTTATTTATGACAAGATAAGTTTGCGATCGATTTAAGAAATATCGGATTGTTTGATTCTATTCTGAACCGGACTTCCGTCCAGCCGGGAACCGAGGACACTTCTATCCTGTCAGCCCCTTCAACCGGCTGCACATCTGAAACTGTTTGAATTGTCGCTGGTTTTCTCATGGTTTCCAGACCTGTTAATATTTTGACCAGTAATTTAGTGTTCCTTCCATTAAATAACGAGGACGATCTGTTGCCGGGAAACAGGGAATAAGGTGTGATCAAAACATATCCAAATTCTTCTTATATTTACGGGGTTAATCGTCAAGTAATATCCGGGTGTGGTAAATTGTATGGCACTTAGTTGGAATGAGATAAAGGAGAGAGCCTTCCATTTTTCGAAAGAGTGGGCAAAGGCTGAAAATGAAGAGGCAGACGCAAAGCCGTTCCTTACCGATTTTTTCGAAGTGTTCGGGATCAGCAGGAAGAGGGTTGCCACTTTTGAACATAAAGTTGTAAAGCCGGGGGAGAGAACCGGTTACATCGATCTGTTCTGGAAGGGGATGATCCTTATTGAGATGAAGAGCCGGGGAAAAGACCTCAACGCGGCATTCGAACAGGCTAAGGGATATACCTACGGACTCACCGAACCCGAACTTCCTAAATTCATACTGGTATCAGATTTCCAACACTTCCGTCTCCACGATCTGGAGGAAGATACTGTAGTAGAGTTCACACTACGCGAACTCGTTAATAATGTCCACCACTTCGCCTGGCTTATCGGTTATCAAAAGACCGTTTACAAACCTGAAGACCCCGCGAACATTCAAGCTGCCGAACTGCTTGGGAAGTTTCATGACAGTTTGTTTGATATAGGTTACAAGGGTCACGCTCTCGAAGTATATCTTGTCAGAATACTCTACATCCTCTTTTCTGAGGATACCACAATCTTCAACCGCCGCCAATTCCAGGATTTTGTTGAGAACAGGACGAACGAGGATGGAAGCGATCTTGCCCCGAAGATACAGCAACTTTTCCAAGTGCTTAACACACCGGTTGAGGAGAGATTCAAGAATCTTGACGAAGATCTCGCCGGGTTCCCCTATGTGAATGGAGGACTTTTCAGCGAAGTGCTGCCTGTCGCCAGTTTCGACAAGAAAATGAGGAAGGCGTTGCTTGAGTGCTGTTACTTTGACTGGCAGAAGATATCCCCATCCATTTTTGGATCGATGTTCCAGAGCGTGATGAACCCGGAAGCAAGAAGGAACCTTGGCGCCCATTACACCAGTGAAAAGAACATCCTGAAAGTGATAAAACCTCTCTTCCTCGACGAGCTTTGGGCTGAATTTGAGAGGGTAAAACTTAACCGTAACCTTTTGATCGAGTTTCACAAGAAATTAGGGAGATTGACATTCTTCGATCCCGCGTGCGGATGTGGTAATTTTCTTGTGGTCACATACAGGGAGATGCGGCTTCTGGAACTTGAAGTGCTTCGTGAGATACACAGGGAACTACAGCAGCATTTCGATTTTGAAAGTATTAGCAGGATCAGTTTCAATCAGTTCTACGGAATTGAGATCGAAGAGTTCCCGGCGCGAATTGCCGAAGTCGCAATGTGGTTGATCGATCACCAGATGAACATCAGGCTCAGCGAAGAGTTCGGAGGCTACTATGTCAGGCTGCCTCTTCAGAAGTCGGCAACCATCATCAATGCCGATGCTTTGGAGACTGACTGGGAACAGGTTGTAGCCAAAGATGAATTGAGCTACATTTTTGGAAATCCACCGTTCATAGGCTCAAAACTTATGAAGGCTGAGCAACGGGCGCAGATAACACGGCTGTTTAAGGGAATCCCGGGGGCGGGCGTACTCGATTATGTCACGGGTTGGTATCAGAAGGCGGCTGAATATATCAAAGGCACAGGAATTAAAGTCGTGTTCGTCTCCACGAATTCGATCGTTCAGGGAGAGCAGACAGCGATACTCTGGGGACACCTGAGAAACCATTTTGACATCAAGATCCATTTCGCGCATCGCACATTCAAATGGAGCAATGAGGCAAGAGGGAACGCTGCCGTTTATTGCGTGATCGTTGGTTTCGCGGCTTACGATACCACGGATAAGAAGATATATGAGTACGAGGATATTCGAGGTGACGCGCATGAGGTAAAGGCGAGAAATATAAACCCCTACCTTATTGACGCGCCTGATTTATTGATAGAAGGTCGTGGTAAACCGATATGTGATGTCCCTGCGATGAGTTTTGGGAATATGCCCTTGGATGGTGGACACTTATTGCTCACGGATGGGGAACGAAATGAGTTTATTCGTAAAGAACCCGCCGCCGAAAAGTTTATCTATCCACTTATATCTGCTTACGAGTTTTTAAATGGAATAAAAAGATGGTGCCTCTGGCTTGTGGATGCTTCCCCGACAGATGTCCAAGGTATGCCTGAAGTTCTAAAAAGGGTGGATGAAGTTAGGAAGTTTCGTCTTGGTAGCGTTCGGGAAATGACCGTCCAAAAGGCGAAAACCCCTTCGCTTTTTGGAGAAATTAGAGATTTTGGTAATTCCTTTATCGTCATTCCCAGAGTCTCATCTGAAAACCGGTTGTACATTCCAATGGGATTTTTCGACAAAAGGTCAGTCCCAGGAGATACCTGCCTTGCTCTTCCAAATGGTGGGCTTTACCATTTTGGAGTAATGATGTCAAAAATGCACATGGCATGGGTACAAGTGGTTTGTGGAAGACTGAAGGGTGATTACCGATACTCGAAAAATATAGTTTACAACAATTACCCATGGCCCGAAAATCCCACAAAAGAACAGGTCGCTGCTGTTGAGCGTGCTGCACAGCGGGTTCTCGATGTCCGGAATGAATATCAGGGTAGTTCACTTGCGGATCTTTACGATCCGTTAACCATGCCAACACTTTTGGTCGGTGCCCACCAGTCATTAGACAGGGCAGTCGATCTCGCTTACAGACCGCAACCCTTCCAAAATGACACCAAGCGAATGGAATACCTCTTCGAACTTTACGAAAAGTATTTGGGGAGTTTGTTCCAGGTGAAGAAGAAGAGGTAAGGGGGGAGTGATTAAGTTAGTTTGTGAGTGAGCGAGATGAAGAACAACCCATATGATTAATTTTAGTTAATGATGCGACTTAGCTTATTGCCTATTGATATAGGCTTGACTTTACTGGAGACAATTTCATAAAGAAAATCGACAAATTATTATCCAGCATCTTTAACTATTTGGAAGATGAGAAATCAAATTTGACAACCTGCTCACAGGTTTACATGACCGAATAATTACAATTGAGGAAATTATATGATTTACCAAGTGCAATTTGAAACAACTCATATGAAGTCTTTTAATGTTTCGAGAGGACGACACTATTGGTTTGAGTCAGAATTATCACATCATGAGTTTTCCGATCTAATCTTTAGTTTTGAACCAATGACCATGAATCTAGTAGTCGAAATTTCGTGTTATTCCACATTTTCAGACTGTATCATTGGAAGCAGAGATTTTGGAAATACTGCAAAAGCACCTGATGAGGAATTTTCAGAGTGGTTGAAGTATCTAAGATCGAAACTGGTTGAATTAGAATTCGAATCGCCATTTACGCCCCCTTCTTTGATGGGTACTGTTATATGCTCTGATGTCCCGTACGAGAAAATGTTTCAGAATGATTATGACTTCTCCCTGACATCAGAATATTTCACAGTAGTTGACAAATATCGAACTTTTCAAAGAGCGGAAGTCGGGGCATCGGGATTATTTGAAACAATTGTACAAAATCTTGATTCAATTAAAGACCTGGCTCAAATTATTTATTATTTTTTGGCCGCCGCAAAGATTTATCGTGATCTCACAGCCGAAGATAACACTCTTCCAAAAGAATACAATAAAAACTATAAGCTTGCGAGGTTGCATGATCTTCGATTGGCTGTCGCTAGTGCAATAAATGTCGATTTTGAAAAAGTTCATATTGAAGTTTTTGAAGCTCGATTACATGGACCTTATATGATTGTCAAAACCAATGTTGGCAGATTTCAAGTTGAGTTTGACCCAAACGACGAACTGATCCAATTCTCACCATGTGATTGACTGTTCGTGTTTATTTTCACTCAAAAACGGATTGACTCTGTGGGCTATCGACGGGTTTTAAGAAAAACAGAAATCTGCCGATTTGAGCATCACGGATCACTCCTACAATAATGCTGTTAATCTTCTGATCCTGGTAACTTTCCGAAAGGATGTGCCAAAGGTACCACGCGGAACTTACCGCAGTCCATTTCGTTAGTTTGTGACTTCGTGACTCTGTGACTTCGCTACTCGGTTACTTTCCCCTCCAAACTAAAATACCTTATATTTAGAGCTTGAAAAGAAAAACTTTACGAGAATCCAGATGAAGAAGAAAATTCCATCCTTAACATCGAATTATGCAACTCTAATTTCAGAGAACGCGTATTTTGTTGATAAAACTCAATTTATCATCAAGTTAGAGGAATTGAACTTTAAGAATCTCGTCTTCCTTCGTCCCCGACGGTTTGGGAAGTCGCTTCTTCTCTCTATGCTCGAGCATTATTACGGTATTCAGCACAAAAACCGTTTTGAGGAGTTATTCGGTGAGTACCATATTGGCAAACCCGGCAATTCGACACCACTTCGGAACAGTTATTACACGCTGTCATTCAATTTTAGTGGTATCCCCACGGATGTTGAGTCCCAAATTAGAGAGAAGTTTGATGTTGAGGTCAGAACAGCTCTGAAAGGATTTTTTTACAGGTACGATATTGGTGACGTGACTGAGGTCGAAACAGCTTTGGGTATCGCGGGCGGGAGTGAACTTCTGAGAGTGTTCGCTGACCTTCTGAGAAAATATAAAATGCCCGGAAAGATCTACCTGTTTATCGATGAGTATGATCATTTCACGAATGAATTTTTCGCGTTCAATACTTTACATTTCAAGGAAATCGTTTCAAGAAACGGCTGGGTACGCAAATTTTATGAGGTGATCAAACAATTGATGGGCGAAGGCCTGATAGATCGCTTCTTCGCAACGGGTGTTACCCCGGTCACCCTCGACAGCATGACCAGCGGGTTTAATGTAGCGCAAAACATTACCCTCGATTATAAGTTCCATGAAATGGCAGGATTTACGGAATCTGAACTCCGGTGTATGATTGAAAACACTATATATGAAGAGGGGAAATTTGATATCGATACAGTTGTCACTGATATGCGTTCGTGGTACAATGGCAGCAAATTTTCTAAAAACGCCGATCAGAAATTATATAATCCCCAGATGGTTATCACATTCCTCGCGCAATTTTCAAGGAGGTATGAATATCCTGATGAAATGGCAGATCACAATGTGACATCGGATTACAAAAAGATATCCAACATACTCGCGCCGCTACCTCCGGAGGTTTCAGACCAGATAATTCAGGAGGTGCTGGAAACTTCAAAAATCTCTGAAAGATTGACACTTCAATACAATTTTGAACTTCCGTACACAAAAACTGAAGCAGTTTCATTGCTCTTTTATAATGGTTTGCTGACAATAGAAGGAGACAGATTTCAGTTTTATGACTTTGTTATCCCAAATTATGTGATCAAGCAGATGTATTGGGAATATTTCAGATATTTGTTTGAGTCGAGGCACAAACTGCAATTTGACAGTATCCCCTTACGGGATTCACTGATAGAAATGTCGGACTCGGGGAAAATAAACAAATTGGTTGAGTATGTCCATTCCATCCTGAAGAACATTTCAAATCGTGACCTTCAAAAGTTCAGTGAGAAGAACATAAAGATGATCTTCATGACTCTGCTGATGGGTAACAACGCCTATTTCGTAAAGAGCGAGCATGAGAACAACGCGGGATATGCAGATCTTTTACTTATCCCTACAAAACTTAACCCCGGGAAAGACAACTTTCTTCTTGAGCTGAAATACCTGAAAAAGAGCAGCAAGGAGAACCTCGAAACGGAGAAAGCCAATGCCATTGAGCAGGTTGCCAGATACAAAGCTGAACTCGCGGCAGAAGGATTGGATTGCAAAACATTCGCCATAGTTTTTGTGGGGAAAGCCGGTTACACGATAACAGAGTGCTGAATTGTTGAACACTGCCGTAGAACCTATGGCACGCGTAACTCCTTTCAATAGCAACACTAAGCATCAAATTGTTTGCTACCGAATTTACTCCACTACGAAAAGACTTATATTGAGTTTGTGAAAAGAAAAACTTTACGAGAACCCAGATGAAGAAGAAAATTCCCTCCAAGTCGTCCAATTATGCATCCCTGATAGAAGATAACGCGTTCTATGTGGATAAAACGGATTTTATCGAGAAGTTAGAGTCACTTAACGACAAGTATCTTTTCTTCCTTCGTCCTCGTAGATTTGGTAAGTCACTTCTTCTCTCTATGCTTGAACATTACTATGGTATTCAGCACAAAGACCGGTTCGAGGAACTGTTTGGGGAGTACCATGTAGGCAAACCCGGCAATTCGACACCACTTCGGAACAGTTATTATATACTCAAATTCAATTTCAGCGGGATAAATACTCAAACAGAGGCGGAAATTATTCATAATTTTGACGCGGAGATTGAGAGGGGGATTCAAGATTTCACGATAGCTTACCGCTTATTCTCGAAGGAGGATGTAGCTTCAGTTCTCGCGGTAAAAGGAAATGTTGAGATGTTTAAGAAATTCATCTCGATGTTCACGCAAACAGTACCGCAAGGGAAAATATATATCCTTATCGACGAATACGACCATTTCACGAATGAACTGTTTTCTTTTAACTTAAATCATTTCAAGGAAGTGGTGTCCCGTAATGGATGGGTCAGAAAGTTTTACGAGACGATCAAAATCTATATGGGAGAGGGGGTTATTGATCGCTTTTTCGCAACGGGTGTTACCCCGGTCACCCTCGACAGCATGACCAGCGGGTTTAATGT
>JAEYUD010000108.1 GCA_023433685.1 Bacteroidota bacterium | reverse complement strand
CCTTTCACCACATCGACACTTCAGCAGGAAGCCGCCAGAAAATTGAGGTTTTCGGTGTCGAAAACAATGAGAATCGCCCAAAATCTTTACGAAGCCGGGCACATCACTTACATGAGAACCGACTCGGTAAATCTTTCAGATTTCGCCCTGGCGAGCGCGAAAGAGACCATTACGGAGAACTTTGGCGGTGATTACCACCACTTCAGGAAGTATAAAACGAAATCTGCCAATGCTCAGGAAGCACATGAGGCGATCAGACCCACTTACTTCAAGAACCGGAAAATCTCTATACTTTCGAGGGATGAGGCGGCCCTTTATGATCTTATCTGGAAGAGGGCACTTGCATCGCAAATGAGCGATGCCCGGATAGAGAAGACCACAGTTGATATAGCTGTCTCGACTTCGCCTCACAAGTTCATCGCCACGGGCGAAGTGATACTTTTTGACGGATTTCTGAAGCTCTACATTGAGTCGAAGGATGATGAAGAGAGCGATGAAGAGGATGTGGCGATACTTCCACCACTCTCGGTGGGTCAACCTTTGAAGATGAAAGAGATCACCGCAACCCAGAGATTTACCAGACCATCGGCCCGATACACTGAGGCAGCCCTCGTAAAAAAATTAGAAGAGCTTGGCATCGGAAGGCCTTCAACATACGCTCCGATCATCTCAACAATTCAGGACAGGGGTTACGTCGTGAAAGAGGAGAGAGAGGGTAAGTCCCGCAATTACATGAAGTTAACCCTCAATGATTCAGGGAAGATATCCACGGAAGAGAAGACCGAGATCACCGGTGCGGACAAAGGAAAGTTGTTCCCAACCGATATCGCGTTCATCGTTAATGATTTTCTGGTGAAATACTTCCCGAACATACTTGACTTCAAATTCACTGCGAAGATCGAAAAACAGCTTGATGACATTGCCAAAGGTGAAATCGAGCGGGCTGAAATGCTGAAGAAGTTTTATCAGCCATTCCACAAAACAGTGAACGACACGATCGCGACAAGTGAAAGGGCAACCGGAAGCCGGGAGTTAGGGAAGGATCCCCACTCGGGTCTTGATGTTATTGTAAGAATGGCGAAATACGGTCCGGTGGCACAGATATATAGCCCAGATGATCCGGAAGTAAAGCCAAAACTCGCTTCTCTTAAAAAAGGGCAGCGGATCGAAACACTTACTTTGGAAGAGGCGCTCGACCTGTTCCGGCTCCCAAGAATAGCCGGCGAATATGAAGGTCAGGAACTCGTGGTAGCAGAAGGAAGATTTGGACCTTACGTGAAGCACATGTCGAAGTTTTACTCGATTCCCAAAAACATTGATCCGTTGGGCATTACGGAAGAAGAATGCATTGAACTGATCAACGCCAAGAATGATGCTGAAGCCGCCAGAAACATTAAAAGTTTCATAGAAGATCCGTCGGTTAAAGTGTTGAACGGTCGTTTTGGTCCATATATTTCCAACGGCAAAGTTAACGCGAAGATACCGAAAGGGAAGGAACCGAAAGAGATCACCTTTGAAGAAGCACTTCAGTACATTGATGAAGCAGCAAAGAAAGAACCCGCAAAAAGAAAGCGTAAATAAAGGAAAAGAAAAAATATTTAGCTGAAGACTTGCATGAAATCAGGATTATAGCTATATTTGTAGACCAAATTATTGATGTTCTGCGGGAGTAGCTCAGTTGGTAGAGCGCAACCTTGCCAAGGTTGATGTCGCGGGTTCAAGTCCCGTCTCCCGCTCCAAATAAAAAATCCACGCGAGTGGATTTTTTAGTTTAAGGGTGTTTCTTTATGGCGCTGTACCCAAGTGGCTTAAGGGGAAGGTCTGCAAAACCTTTATTCGTCGGTTCGAATCCGACCGGCGCCTCCAAAGAGCTGTCAGAAAAGTTGTTCTCAATTATGGTTCTTAATAGCCTGGATTAATTGACGACTTTTTTGGCAGCTTTTTTAGTTTAATTCTGATCAAACCTTGAAAATCAGTGATGTACTCTTCAGCAAAACGAAACCTCGTACTTAAGCTCTCCGAAAACGGAATTACAGATAAAGCAGTGCTTGATGCTTTCCTTAAATGTGAGCGGCACCGTTTCATTCCCGAGGCAATGGCACATTTTGCGTATGAAGATACAGCCCTCCACATTGGCTATGGCCAGACCATCTCGCAACCCACTACAGTGGCATTCATGACACAGGCGGCAAAAATTAGAAAAGGTGACAAAGTGCTCGAAGTGGGCACCGGTTCCGGTTTTCAGGCCGCGATACTCTCGACAATGGGCGCAAAGGTTTTTTCGATAGAGAGGGAATACGATCTTCACGTTGTCGCGCGTGAAAGATTTGACCGTCTTGGTTACCCTGTTTACTCACGCTGGGGGGATGGGTCAATCGGTTGGAACGAATATTCTCCTTATGATGCCATTCTTGTAACCGCGGGTTCGCCATCGGTTCCTGAGCCGCTAAAAAGACAGCTCGCTGTTGGCGGAAGACTTATAATACCGGTGGGTGAAAAAGAATCACAGAAAATGATGATCATCCAAAGAACCGGGGAGAGCGACTACACATCCGAAGAGATACCCCACTTTGCTTTCGTGCCCCTTCTTGGAAAAGAAGGATGGAAAAAGAAGTAATTGTAATAACGGGTCCCACCGCGAGCGGTAAAACGGCCCTTGCCATAGAGGTGGCAGCGATGCTCGGAAGCGAGATCATATCCGCCGACAGCAGGCAGGTGTTCCGCTATCTTGATATCGGTACCGCGAAACCCGATAGATCTCAACTCGAAAAGATACCTCACCACTTTATCGATATCAGATTCCCCGACGAAGAGTACAATGTTTCAATGTTTGAGAAGGAAGCCGGTGATGTTATATCCCGTTTGCATGCTGAAGGGAAAATCCCGGTTGTCGCGGGGGGCTCTGGGCTCTACATCAAAGCATTGGTTGACGGGTTGTTCGATGGTCCTTCAAAAAATGAAGCCCTGAGGGAGGAATTAAAGCAGTTAAGGGAGAGGGAAGGGAACGAAAAACTTTTCGCCATTCTACAGGAGAAAGATCCCATCAGCTCCGCGAAAATGACCCCGGGCCATTGGAAAAGAGTTATCAGAGCACTCGAAGTGCTTGAAACAACCGGCGAACCGATCTGGAAGCACCACCTCGCCCAATCACGAAATGAGGATGTTATCTTTCATCAGTTCTGGATAGAAGGTGACAGGGCAGAACTGTATAATTCGATTGAAAAGCGTGTTGATCAGATGCTCGAACTCGGTCTTAAGGAAGAGACGGAAACGTTGCTCGGAATGGGGTACGATCCGGCACTCAATTCGCTGAATACAGTAGGTTATAAGGAAATGATTAGCTATATTTGTGGTGATATCTCCATCGATAGATGTGTTGAACTTATCAAGAGAAACACTCGCCGTTATGCCAAGCGGCAGCTGACCTGGATACGGGGAGACAAGAGGATCATGCCGTTAAAAATGGGGGAGAACCTGTCCCCTGAATTCATCATAAATTCTGTTCTTAACCGGAAGATCAATTAATGAAAGAAAAGATTAGAATTGCATCAGGACAAGGTTTCTGGGGTGACCTTATTGAGGCTCCCTACTGGCAGGTGACTTCGGGCGAGATAGATTATCTCGTAATGGACTACCTTGCCGAAGTGACCATGTCGATACTTCAAAAGCAGAAGAATAAAGATCCCAAACTTGGATACGCGAGGGATATACCTCCGTTGATGAGGCGAATACTTCCGGTTTGCAAGGAGAAAGGGATAAAAGTTATTACAAATGGTGGTGGAGTAAACCCTGGTGCATGCGCTGAAGCCATCGCTGCGGTAGCGGCAGAACTCGGAATAAGCGGGCTTAAAATCGCGGTGATCGAAGGTGACAACATCAAAGACAGAATTGATGAGCTAATCGCCTCCGGAGCGGCACTCGCTAACATGGAGACGGGTGAACCAGTCAATCTTGTAAAAGAGAAGCTTTTAAGCGCGAATGTTTATTTCGGTGCTTTCCCGATCGTTGAAGCGTTACAGCAGGGTGCTGATATTGTTATTACGGGCCGTACAACCGATACCGGGCTGACGCTTGCACCGATGATTCATGAATTTGGGTGGGAGAGGGAAGATTTTGATAAAATGGCGGTGGGAACCGTAGCCGGACACATACTCGAGTGTGGCGCACAGGCCACAGGCGGAAACTTCCTTGGAGACTGGGAATCAATTGAAAATATGGAAAAGCCCGGTTTCCCGATCGCTGAAGCATATCCCTCCGGTGAAGTGGTTATTACCAAGCATGAAACCCTTGGCGGAGCCGTGACAATTGAGACGGTTTCGGAGCAATTGCTGTATGAAATAGGCGACCCCGCGGAGTATATCACCCCTGATTGCGTGGCGGATTTTACTACGATACATCTTTCTTACGATGGAAAAGACAGGGTTAGAATGTCGGGCGTAAAAGGTAAACCCTACACACCGTTTTACAAGGTTTCCTGCTCGTATGAGTATGGATACTCCTCATTTGCCACTCTCACTTACAGCTGGCCCCAGGCACTGACCAAAGGAAAAGCCGCGGACCGAATCTTGAGAAAAAGACTTGAAGCCCTCGGATTTACCTTTGAGGAATTCAGGACGGAGTTTGTCGGTTATAATGCATGTCATGGAGCCGCCGCGAAGGATATTGATGAAGATCAGATCAACGAGATCATGGTCAGATTCGCCGTAAGAGGACAGGACAAGGCCTCTATCGAAAGATTCGGACAGGAGATAGCTCCTCTGATTCTGACAGGTCCACCGGCAGTTACAGGTTTCGCAGGCGGTCGCCCCAAGCCAAGCTCCGTGGTTGCATATTGGCCCGCTCTGATCAAGAAAGAATTGGTGATACCTATCGTTAAAGTTTTGGAGATATGAGATGAAGATCAGACTGAAGGATATTGCACATGGAAGAAGCGGTGACAAGGGAGATGCCGCTAATGTTGGAATTATCGCTTATGATGTTGAAGGTTACGACATAATTAAAAGGCACCTCACCAAAGAGAGAGTGAAAGAGTATTTTGAAGGCGTTTGCCTCGGAGAGGTTGAGAGATATGAACTCCCAAATCTGAAGGCACTGAACTTTATACTCCACAACACACTCGGAGGTGGTGGCACGGTTTCGTTGAAGCTTGACGCGCAGGGTAAAACCCTCGCGGCCGCACTTCTGAGAATGGAAATTGAATTATAAACGGAGAAAATGATGTTTGAAGAAGAAATAAGGACACATAAAGAACTTTCTGTCAGGGTTACCAATCTACGGAGTTATCTTTAAGTTAGCCGCGAAACAAGAACGTGTTGACGAGATAAAAAAGATTAGTGAAGAAGGGGATTTCTGGAGCGATCAGAGAAGGGCCCAGGCCCTGCTTCAGGAGAGCAAAAAACTCTCATCATGGATCGAACTTTGGGAGTCACTTGACAAGGAATCCAATTCGGTTGGTGAACTGATCGAAATGGCAGCGGAAGCTGAAGATGAATCACTTGCGGGAGATATAACCACAGAGATTGAAAACCTTGCAAAAGGTATTGAGCAGGTTGAATTCAAGAACATGCTCTCGGGTGAGGAAGACGGTAACAACTGTATCATAACAGTTCACTCCGGCGCCGGTGGCACTGAAGCACAGGACTGGGCGGACATGCTCCTGAGGATGTACCTTCGTTACTGCGATGAGAATGGCTTGAAGGCGACTATAGTTGATATTCTTGATGGTGACGGAGCAGGTATAAAAAGTGCAGAAATTGAGGTTGAGGGTGATTTCGCTTACGGCTATATGAAAGCAGAGGCCGGGGTTCACCGTTTGGTACGTATATCACCATTTGACTCAAATCAGAGGAGGCATACATCTTTCGCAGCCATTTCTGTTATTCCGGAGATCGATGACAACATCCTGATAGATATCAATCCTGCTGACTTAAGGATCGATACCTACCGCTCGGGTGGCAAAGGTGGTCAGAACGTTAATAAAGTGGAAACGGCGGTTAGAATAACCCACATGCCTACCGGTGTTGTCGCTGCATGTCAGAGTGAAAGATCACAGATACAGAACAAGACGAGGGCGATGAAATTGCTTAAATCGAAATTGTATCAGATCGAGAAAGAAAAGCAAAGCGCTGCAAAAAACGAGGTTGAGAAAAACAAAATGAAGATCGAGTGGGGAAGTCAGATCAGAAGTTACGTTTTTCACCCTTATAACATGGTTAAAGACCACAGAACAGATGTTGAGACGTCAGACACACAGGGTGTAATGAATGGAGACATCTATAAATTTATTAAAGCTTATCTGTTAAAATTCTCATCAAACTAAAGGAAGTACGATGAAGATATTTAAAGCCGGTGATGTGATTACACGTGAGCATGCTCAAGACAAGGAATTATTCATCCTGGTGAGTGGAAGGATCGGTGTCTACAAGGAAGATGTAAAAGTTACCGAATTCTCTGAAAAGGGAATGGTTATCGGGGAAATGAGCATTATTCTTGACGGTCCACGCACGGCAACCCTGGTAGCGGAAGAGGAGTCAGTGGTTCTGAATCTGAATCTGCCGATGGAGAAACTGATCGAGAAATACCCCGATCTTGTTAAGAAAATGCTGGTTAACCTTGCCGAAAGGCTGCAGGTGCTCACAAATGAGTACCACTGTCTGGCAAAAGGTATAACTGCCGACGAGATCAAATTC
>JAEYUD010000083.1 GCA_023433685.1 Bacteroidota bacterium | reverse complement strand
GGATCTAACCGCTCATGAAGAATTGGCAAACCGAATAACTCCGGCGACCAGGGTGATCTATTTTGAAACACCAGGAAACCCGAACCTTGACCTTATCGATATCGCGGCTATCAGATGGATTGTTGATGAGGAAAACGGAAGGCGCGAAGAAAAGGATCATATTCACATTGTAGTTGATAATACATTCGCGACTCCTTTCTGTCAGAGACCGATTGAACTTGGTGCCCATTTCACAGTGCACTCACTGACAAAAGGGATCAGCGGGTTTGGCACTGATATGGGGGGTGCTGTGATTGGCCCAAAACAATTTCAGGATATTTTATTGCTCTACCGTAAGGATTTTGGCGGCGTGCTTTCATCGAAAGCTGCCTGGACCATACTTACATACGGTTTGGCGACACTTCACCTAAGGATCAGCAGACAGACTGAAAATGCGATGAAGATCGCGCGGTTCCTGGAAGCACATCCGAAGGTGGAATTTGTTAATTACCCCGGTTTACCGGGATCGAAGAATTATGAACTTGCCCGGAGGCAAATGACCGATTTCAAAGGTAATTTTGCACCCGGAAGCCTGCTTTTCTTTGTTGTGAAGGGGGATTCTCTCGAGCAGCAAAAAGAGAAAGCAAGAAAACTGATGAATTACGCGGCGAAAAACGCGTATACTTTAACATTGGCGGTAAGCCTCGGACTGACGCGCACCCTGATAGAACATCCGGCAACCATGACACATTCTGTCATACCTGCTGATGAACTGCTCGGGCACGGCATACACCCCGGGGGTATACGTCTGGCAGTCGGAATCGAGAACCCTGATGATATTATCAAGGACCTCGACAGATCGCTCGAACAAATCCAGTAACAACCAAGTCCGGATACACGATGAGAATAGGAATACCAAAAGAATATAAAAATGAAGAAAAAAGAGTTTCCCTTGCGCCCGCGGGAGTGGATGCCCTGGTAAGGGGCGGGCATACGGTATACCTGCAATCTGGTGCAGGAGAAGGAAGCCATTTTTCGGATGAGCAGTACAAGCAGGTGGGTGCAAAGATAGTTTATACAGCCGAGGAGGTATTCACCCGGTCGGAAATTATCGTTAAAGTGAGCCGTGTGGCTGAAGAAGAATTGAAATACCTTCAGGAAGATCAGATAATCATCTCATTTCTGAACCTTGCGGTTGTCAGCAAGAAAGTAATTGCCACTTTTCTTGAGAAAAAAACGATCTCTGTTGGTCTTGAGCTCATCGAGGATGAAGCAGGGTTGCCCGTGCTGCACTCAATGAGTGAGATCGCGGGGCAGCTTGCAGTGCAAGCTGCTGAAAACCTGCTGGAATCCACACACGAAATATCACGCGGTGTTCTGCTGGGGGGTATACCAGGTGTTGCACCTGCCGCAGTTGTAATTCTTGGAGCCGGAGTGGTTGGAACTGTTGCCGCTCAGGCAGCGATCGGCAGGGGTGCTCAAGTAATTGTGCTGGATAAAGACATTCACAGGCTTCGCAGGCTCGAGAAGATGTTCAATAAACAGATTACCACAGTAGTAGCTAATCCATACACGATCAGCAGGGGTGTAAAGTTTGCCGACGTTCTTATCGGCGCCGTGATGATAAAAGGGGAGAAAACTCCCAACCTTGTCACAGAAGAAATGGTGAAAACCATGAAAAAAGGAAGTGTGATAATCGATGTTTCAATTGACCAGGGAGGGTGTATAGCCACGAGCAGACCCACCAGTCTCTCGAGTCCCACTTATATAATGCACAACGTAATACATTATTGCGTTCCAAATATTACAGCTCTCGTGGCAAGAACCGCGAGTTTTGGACTGACCAACGCAGCGCTCCCTTATATTCAGGCGATCGCCGATCATGGAATAAACAGCGCTTTAATGAATGACCACGGTCTAACAAAAGGGGTATGTACAATGGCAGGATACTGCGCGAACGAGACGATAGCCGAAACATTCAATGTCGAGTTCAGACGTATCCATATCTTTTCGAATAATTAGGCAATGAATATGACTGAAGAAATAAAAATCAAAACCAATTTGCCGGCTTCGATGCTGAAAAATTACAAGAACAAACTTGTAACCGCGGAAGAAGCTGTCAGAGTGATCAAATCCGGTGACAATGTTGCCGTGCACTCCAATTGCGCGTTTCCCAGGGCGCTGATAGATGCCCTTGTTCAAAGAAAAGAGGAACTCAGGGATGTGCAGCTTCTGCATGCACTTTCGGTGGGTGAATTACCATACCTTCGTCCCGGAATGCGCGAACATTTCAACCATAGATCATTCTTTATGGGTGGAGAGGCACGTGTGGCTGTCGGTGAAGGACGTGCTGATTTTATGCCGCTCTATCTGTATGAGTTTCCATTGCTCGTGAAGAAAGGCGCTTTGAAGATCAATGTTGCTCTTCTGCATCTTTCACCACCAGATGAACACGGATTTTGCAGTTACGGTGTTGAAGTAGGTATTATAAAAACCGCTGCGGAGAACGCGGATATTATAATAGCCCAAGTTAATCCAAATATGCCCCGTGCCCTCGGTGACAGTTTTATTCATATAAGCAGGCTCGACTATATCGTTGAGATCGAGGAAGATATTCTTGAACTCCCACAGGGAGCAAAGGAACTCAGCCCTGAGATGGAACGTGCTTATGAGAAGATTGGCATGAACATAGCCGGCATGATCGAAAACGGATCGACACTTCAGCTCGGTATAGGTGTGATACCCGATAACGTGCTAAAATATCTCGGCGATAAAAGAGACCTTGGGCTTCACACGGAGACTTTCAGTGATGGCATTATTGAACTCGTTGAGAGAGGAATTGTCACCAACTCGAAAAAAGGGTTGCATAACGGAAAGATCATCGCCGGTTTCGTTCTCGGGACAAAAAAACTGTATGATTTCATCGATAACAACCCGATGATAGAATTTCACCCGCAAGAATATGTGAACGATCCATTTGTTATTGCCAGAAACAATAAGATGGTTGCCATAAATTCAGCGCTTGAAGTGGATATCACAGGTCAGGTATGCTCTGATTCGATAGGACCACGTTTATACAGTGGTTTTGGAGGTCAGGTTGACTTCATCCGTGGAGCGACAAGATCAGAGGGCGGAAAGCCGATAATTGCACTGCCATCAACCACGAAGAATGGCAAGATATCAAGAATCACCACTCAGTTAAAGCCCGGTGCCGGTGTGGTAACTAACAGGGCAGATGTTCATTATGTCGTCACTGAATACGGAGTTGCCCAGCTTTGGGGTAAAACAGTCAGTGAACGGGTGAGGGCTCTGATCTCGATTTCCGATCCCGCTTTCAGGGATGAACTTGAAGCATACGCAAGATCAGTTAATTATATCTGAGAATCATGTTCGCGGTAATTGGTGATATTCATGGCTGTGTCCATACCCTGGAGTTGCTTGTTCGCAGGATACGGGGAATATATGGAGATATAGATATATATGCCACGGGAGATTTGATCGACCGTGGCAATAATTCTCCCCAGGCAATCGATTTCGTGATCGAGAACGAAATTCGCCCGGTTTTAGGCAATCATGACAGGATGTTCTTCGCGTATTTTACTGAAGAGAGAAGCCCGGTGGGAAATATGTGGCAGTACAATGCCTCTGAGAAAACACTCTTTGATTATACGAACAATCCTGCCAGGTTAATGGCACACCTTGATTTTATTGCGGGTGTCCCTTTGTTCTATGATCTCGGCTCGCATCTTCTTTCACATGCAGGCGTGGGTAAGCAGTGGCTCTCTGTTTTGAAAGACAATGGTGAACTTGATACAAAGTTGTTGGAAAAAATTGCGATCGAGAATATCGACGGTGAAACAGGGCTGCTCTGGAACAGAACCAAGATACTAAATGTTGGAAAAATTCAGATAGTTGGCCACACTCCGGTACCGAACATCAAGTTTTACAAGGAAGGTATGGTGTATTACATAGACACCGGAGCCGCCAACGGAAACAAACTTACCGCGCTCGTGATAACAGATAATGGCGACGCGGATATCATGTTTGAAAAGACCGATCCAAGGGATATGCACACCCTGCTATTCAGATAGTTCAAAAATTATTACATATTGAAATAGAGCGTTTTTTTTTAGATTTACATCGCTTTAACAATATTTTTGAGTTTCTGTAGACATTTCTACCATCATTCACAACTTTTGGATTACCCGACATTAAAAGAGTCGAATCACTGCAAAGCGGCGTCGTCAAACTATTGAAGATCTACTTTGTAACGGTTATTTTCTTCTCTATTGCTACCGGTTTTGTGCTTAGAGACTCAAGTGTTCCGTCTTCAACGCGGTTCTATCTGCCCAAAGATATTATTGACGGGTATTTTAAGAAATTCGAAAAACCTTCTGCTGAAAAAAAGCAACCTCCAAAAGCTGTAACCAAGCCGGTTCTCAAATCTTCCACAGCGGTAATTCCACTCACTGATCTTCTTCTCGATCTGATGCCAAAAGATACGATCGACAAGAAGGGTGACTCACTTTCCCTCAAGGATTCGATCGCGATCAAGGATACTTCTAAACGTGACACTGTGAAAATTGATTCACTCGCTCTGGATTCAACGGCGAGATTGAAGCAGTTCAAGGTGGTCAGGGAAGACGTACCTTACACTTCGTTCAATACCGTGAAGAAATCTTCATTTTTTGCCACACCATCAAATTATAAAAGGGTGGTTGAAATTGATTCCGCCGGTGGGTTTGTAAACATTATTGAATACATCGGCAACATGCCCTACAGGTATACATTCCGCGTGCCTTTCGATCAATATCTTCAGATGGCAATTGAGAATCGAAGCGATGCTCTTTGGCAGGAACTCGGTTACAAATATGAGCTTAAAGAGTCGAAAAAGGGTCTCTCTGATCTGCTAAAAGATATAACGGATTTCGAAATACCGCTACCGAGTGTTGGTGTACTCAGCATTTTCGGTCCCCCGGTAATCAGTTTGAGGATAGGCGGGGCAGTTGATATCCGCGCGGCCTGGAGAAATGAATCCACAGAAGGAGTTACCGCGTCACTTCTCGGAAATACGAGAAATGAACCGGACTTTAAGCAGCAGGTTCAGATAAACGTCAGTGGTACTATCGGCGACAAGTTGAATATTAACGCTGACTGGAACACTGAGAGAACATTCGAATATGAGAACCAGCTTAAAATAAAATACACCGGTTATGAAGATGAAATTGTTCAGAGCGTCGAAGCCGGTAACGTTTCGCTTCAGACATCAGGTCTCGTAGGTGGATCGGAAGCGCTATTTGGTGTTAAAGCGAACTTTAAAATGGGTCCGTTCACTCTCACCGCGCTTGTTTCCCAAAAGAAAGCTGAAGTAAAAGAGAAGGATCTTGGCGGCGGAACCATTTCGCAGGATTTTACAAAGCGGGCGTACGACTACTCAATAAATCACTATTTCCTCGATACGTTATATGCTGACACCTCAGCACAGTTGAACCTTTTCTACAGATATTACGCGAATCCCACACCCGAGATTATCCAACAGTATTTTGTTAAGGATATTGAGGTTTGGAAATCGATCAATCAAACCCTTAAAGACCCGAATGAAAGATCCGCGAACGCATATATAACATTGCCACCTATCTTTCAGGGGCAGAGCTACCCTGATAACTATAGAAGGGTGGATGTTGAAGAAATTCCGGGGCAAGTGGTTAAGGGGAGGTTCGTAAAAC
>JAEYUD010000081.1 GCA_023433685.1 Bacteroidota bacterium | reverse complement strand
GGTGAAGAGCCATACAGCATCGCCATCGCCTTGGGTGACGAATATCTTAGAGGGAATGTGAGAATAACCGGCGGTGAAATAAATCCCAAGATGATCAAAATGATGGAAGCCGGGATTTATACAGAGTGGTCGCTAAGAACGTGTGGTGAGGATTTTAAAGAGGGGTACTTCGAGCGTGTTGACAGGCGCTTCATTATTAAAGAAATGTACAAAAAAAATCTGGAAGTAAAGCGTTACAACCTCCTAAGCCGGAACACTACGTTCTATTTTGGTGAAACCAAATTCGATATTATACTCTGCAGAAACCTCTTCCTTTACATGCAGCCCGCCGCAATCGATCTGGTTACGGAAAACCTGCTTGGAATGCTCGAACCGGGGGGATTTTTCATCACAGGTCTGGCCGAGGGGGCCCTTTCCGAAAAACTTAAATCGAACAAGTATGAAGGATACGGAAATATTTTCAGATTCTGATGCTGATGAAGTGATCAGCAGGAGAAAGCTGGAGGAGAATGCCCTCACTCTGGCCAGGAAACCGGCTGTTGCCGGCGCCGGTGAGGAGATCGGATCTTTCATAGCCTTCACTTCCGGAGGTGTTAAGTTTCTGATCGAGGCCGGGAAGATAATCGAGGTTGTAAGATTCAGAGAGGTGGTGCCATTACCCGGCATGGACAAGAAACTTGTTGGAATATACAACTTCAGAGGAACTGTAACGGGAGTGTTTTCTGTGGATGTTCTCATCAGTGAAGCTGATAATCCCTCTCCCGATCCTCATTACATCCTCATTTGTTCGAATGGGGGAGTGGTTTTCGCGCTTGCTTGTGACGAGATCAACGGTATTGAGAACAGGACTCTCGCCGGATTGAGCAAAGACGAAGGCTCGGGTATCCTAAAAAATATTTTTAGCGGGGTCTTCCCCGATTCTGCAAGGTTGCTGGATATGGATCGACTGACCAGCGACGGAATTCTGGTAATTTCTTAATTCAAAAGGTTTATTTATGAACTGGATCAACAGCGTTTCAACACGGTGGAAATTGTTCTTCTCTTTTTCGGGACTGATTTTGTTCTCGTTCCTCCTGATTTATTTCAACCTTGACGCTTACGGCACCATTGAAAACATTACCAATAAGAAGGTCTCCGCCTACTTCAAAACTGTTGCCGACCTTACAACATTGCAAAAAGCGGTGACTCATGTTAACGACAGTCTCGATGACCGGGAAGACGACAGGGTACCTCCTGATGGTGCTGATTACGAAAAATCAAAATCAAGTGTCAAGAGCGAGCTCGATACCTTGAGAGGGATGCTTTCCGGTATTGAAGACAACGCGACACTTCTTGAAGTTATAAGGGCGACTGAACAGTTTCTTGCCACTTCCGATTCGGTTTATAATCACCTGCTCGCTGCCTCCAAGGGGCAGAATGCCGGTGCCGCGGCACTTTCGGAACTCCGCAACCGTCTGAATGTAAATTTCAGCAGCTTTAAGCAGATTGTCACAAATCTTATCTCAACTTATCAGGTGAGGGCGGTTCAAAGCTTCGACAATGTCGAGTCCATCATCCAGAACAAGAGGGTGTTGCTCTATATAACTGGCGGTTTACTTATCCTGCTTGCAATTGTTCTTATCGCATTTCTCAATACCAACCTCGCTCTGCCGCTCCTCGACTTAAGCCGGGTGGCCAGAACAGTATCGACAGGCGACCTGACCGTGGATGTGAGGCAGCATACTGAAAGAAAAGATGAGATAGGGGTGCTCGCCCTCTCATTCGCTGAAATGGTGACAGCGCTGAAGATAATAACCACTGAACTGAACGTGGCAGTGAACAACCTGAACAAGTTCAGCAATAAAATATTTCAGAACACGGCCGAGCTCGCCAGCAGTTCCACCGAAACAGTAGCGGCGATCACCGAGACCACGGCAACCGTCGAAGAAGTGAGGCAGACTTCATACCTTTCAAACAAAAAAGCAAAGGAAGTCGCCGAACGTGCACAACAGTCATTTGATATCTCTGCAGCCGGGCAGGAATCGACAAAATCGACAATTGACGGTATTCAAAGATTTGGCACTCACATGCACTCGATCAGCGAGAACATCCTTAAACTTAGCGAGCGCAGCAGGTTGATCGGTGAGATAATCGCCGCGGTTAACGATATCGCCGAACAGTCAAACCTCCTCGCGGTTAATGCCTCTATCGAGGCGGCACGCGCCGGTGAGCAGGGGAAGGGATTCGCGGTTGTTGCCCAGGAGATCAGAAACCTCGCTGAGCAGTCGAAACAGTCGACATCGCAGGTCAGGCTTATACTTCAGGATATCCAGAACTTTGTTAATTCAGCCGTTCTCTCGACCGAACAGGCATCCAAAGCCCTTGAAGATGGCATTAAAACCGCCAATCAGACCGGAGAGGTGATAACTGAACTCGGTAAAAGCATCGAACTTTCATTCGATGCCTCACTTCAGATCACATCTTCGAACCAGCAACAGCAGATCGGAATGGATCAGATCGCCACCGCAATGGAAAACATTAGAACCGTAAGCGCGCACAATGCCGACTCGACAAAAGAGGTGGAATTATCAGCCAACGAGCTTCTCGGGCTCGCGGATAATCTCGCGGGTCAGATCAAGAAGTTCAAGCTCGAAGGGAAAAATGGATAGGGCTTTCTTCGAAAGACTTTTCAATACCTTCTCGATCGAGGCCGAAGAACACCTTTCGGTGATGATGACCTGTCTTTTGAAGCTGGAGAAAACTGCTTCCCCGGCTATCAACTCACCTCAACTCGTCGAAGAGGTTTACAGGGAGGCCCACAGCCTTAAAGGAGCCTCGAGGGCTGTTGGTCTGGGCTCAATTGAGTATCTTTTACAGGATGTGGAAACCTATTTCTCCCTCGTTAAAAAAGAGGAGATAGAGCCTGATCCCTCTCATTACGATGTGCTGCTCAGGGCGCTTGATCTCACAAAGGAATACATCGACCTGAAAAAAAGAGGTGAAGACGGGTTCGACAAAGAAGATGAAATGCGGCTCCAGGCAGAGGCAATCCGGGAGATTTCGTCCGGTTCGATAACTCACGGTTTCAAAGGCAGGGAAGACACGCTTGAAGAGGAAAACAAAACTTCAACCGGATCAGAGGATTTTGAAACATTCAATCTTAAGATCGAGCAACTCAGGAAGAAGATACGCAAGAAAAA
This sequence comes from Bacteroidota bacterium, assembly GCA_023433685.1. Taxonomy (GTDB): domain Bacteria; phylum Bacteroidota; class Ignavibacteria; order Ignavibacteriales; family Ignavibacteriaceae; genus UTCHB3. The sequence continues at coordinate 15,431 of JAEYUD010000081.1, read as the reverse complement.
CAAAACAGAGGTGGAGAATGACCCTCAACCCGATGGGCAGGAGCAAGGTGAACCGGGAAAGGAACCCGGGAAAAGAACCGAATTCTCAAGTCAGCGTCAGACACCGGAGACAATCCGTCTCTCAACGCTTAAACTTGATGACCTGAGGAACAGTACTGAAGAGCTCCTGAATATCAAGCTAAGTTTCGATCAACTTCACAGCGAGATCAAGCTGCTGGGGGGTGAAATGACCGGTAAACTTAAAACCGTTGAAGAAATTGCTGAAAAGCTGACCCGGCTCGGACTTCTTGCTGAAACCCTCCCTCCTCCGGTGAGGGATACACTTCAAACCGTTACCGAAAATTTTAAGGTTCTCAGTGAGTGGTCTTTTAAGCACGGCAGAAGAATTATTGAACTTGACTCGGAAGTTAAACAATATAAAAGCACTTCAAACAGGCTGATAAACGAGGTTAACGACAATTCGCAGACACTTCTGATGCTGCCGTTCAGTTACGTGCTTGATATCCTCCCGAAAGCCATGCGTGATCTCGCCCGGGCTTTAAGAAAGGAGGCTGAACTTTATATCACCGGAGCCGAGATCGAAGTTGACCGCAGGATACTTGAAGAATTGAAAGACCCGCTTCTGCACCTCATTAGAAACAGTATTGACCATGGGATCGAATCACCCACGGAGAGGATTGGCGCGGGAAAACCCAAAGAAGGTTCCATCAAGATCGATATAAGTGGACCTGTCGAAGGGAATATTATAATGACTCTTTCTGATGATGGCAGGGGGCTCAATCTTGGCACACTTCTGAAAAAGGCGGTCGAAAAGGGAATTATCGCTGATGATGAAGCCGGCCAACTGGAAGAAACCAAAGCTGTTGAGCTGATCTATCAGTCGGGCATCACCACCGCGGGGATGGTTACCGACATTTCAGGAAGGGGGCTTGGGATGAGTATAGTTAAAGAAAAAGTTGAAAAACTTAAGGGCAGCATTTCTGTCTCCAGCGAAAAAGGGAGGTTCTTTCAGGTGATGATAAAACTTCCCGTTAAGATATCATCAACAAGGGGGGTGAAAGTTAACGCGGGGAAATTCAGATTCCTTCTTGAATCACATTATGTCGAGAAGATTGTTAGATACAACAAGAATGAGATAAAACACTTCGGTAAAGGTTTCGGAGTGTTCAGTGATGGGGAATTAGTGCCGGTGAAGATCATCAGAAGCGACTTTGGAATTGACAGTGCACCTCTTGACCGGGGTATTTATCCATGCATCTTTCTTAAAGCGCGCGAGCGCAGGATCGCTTTGCTTGTTGATGAAGTTAGTGACGAACTTGAAATTATTATAAAGCCGTTTCAGCCACCTCTTGATGGTATTAAAAAATACGCCGGTGCCTCAGTGCTTGGTGATGGCAAGTTATATCCTGTTATAAGCTCTGCATGGCTACTCGGACTTGAAGGAATGACGGAATCAGACAAGGGACTTCTCGGTGAGAGCAGGGTATACAGCCTTCTCGTGGTTGATGATTCAAAAACCTCCCGCACACTTTTAATGGAGATACTGGAGGCGGCCGGTTTCAAAGTTGACACCGCTGAAGACGGCGTGGAAGCATTAAATCTTTTGAACACGCGTAACTATGATGCCCTTGTATCCGACATCGAAATGCCCAATATGAACGGGCTGCAGTTAACCGAAAAAGTGAGACAGACGCCGCCACTTGAAAAACTGCCTGTCATACTTGTCACAGGACTCGCCACCGACGCGGACAAGACACGTGGCATTAACGCCGGTGCGGACGCGTACATTTTGAAGAAGAGTTTTGATCAGTCCGTTTTGATAGACACGATCAAATTTTTTGTGCAGGGCAGTAATTAATTGTTTAATTTTGTAATATTGTAATGGTTTTTTTAAGCTTAAAGATTATTGATTGCTGCAATTACTGAAAATCCAGTTGCATTGAGGAGAAAATGATCAGTTATATATTAGTCGTTGAAGACAGCCCCACCCAGTTGGAGCAACTCGCGTACATTCTGGAAACCGAAGGATACCCTGTAAAGACGGCGATAAACGGAGTGGAGGCAATGAAGGTTATTGATGCCGGAAAGCCTGCATTGATAGTGACCGATATATTGATGCCTGAAATGGATGGGTACGAACTTTGCAGGAAAGTTAAAGACTCTCCTGAAACTCGCGACATTCCGGTAATGCTTCTGACGAATCTCTCAGATCCCCACGATGTGATAAAAGGTCTGCAATCAGGTGCAGATAACTTCCTTACCAAACCTTACAATAAAGACTTTCTCCTCTCCCGGATTAAATACGTAATCGTGAATCAGGAGATAAGGCATACCATGCCCGTATCGAACATGGGGATGGAGATCGTTTTCGGAGGAAAAAAATATTTCATCAACTCAGACAGGATCCAGATCATCGATCTGCTCCTCTCGACCTACGAAAATGCCATTCAGAAAAACGGTGAACTGGCCGAAGCAAACCAGCAGCTTTTACGGATGCATCGTGAACTTGCCAAAAAGAACAACGAACTTGAAAAACTGAACAAGGATAAAAACAAATTCCTCTCGATGGCGGCTCATGACCTCAGAAACCCTGTAGGAGCGATACTTAGTTTTGGTCTTATCCTCCAGGAGGAAGGGCGCAAGAAACTCACACCTGACGAGCAGGAGTTTGTGAATATCATCGTCAATTCAAGCGATTTCGTTTTGAAACTGCTTAATGAGCTACTCGATATTTCTGTAATTGAATCAGGTGACTTGAATCTGAAGCCAATTGAGCTCGATCTCGCGTATCTCGTTCAGAATAATATCGCCCTGAACAAGGTGCTTGCCGACAAGAAAAGCATTCATATAGAATACGAATCGAATATTGAAGAAGTGAATGTTAATATCGATCCCGTAAAGATAGAACAGGTAATGAACAACCTCATCTCAAACGCCATCAAATTTTCATTCCCCGAGAGCACAATAACCGTGTTTGTAAAGAAAGGTGAGAATGAGGTAATATTTGGCGTAAAAGATAACGGTCAGGGCATCCCGAACACTGAACTTAACAAGCTCTTCGTTCCGTTTGAGAAATTGAGCGTAAAATCAACCGCGGGTGAAAAGAGCACCGGGTTGGGTCTTGTGATCGTAAAGAAGATCATGGAAGGCCACAAAGGAAGAGTGGAGGTAGAGAGCAAGCAAGGTCACGGTTCGATCTTTACCTGCACTCTACCAATATAAAACTATTTTTTCTCCATCTCGTCAAGATCCGGAAGTAAATTCAGATTTTTGGGCGAGAGATAAGAGTACATCGCCGGAATCACATAGAGCGTGAGGATGGTTGAAAACAACAACCCGCCGATAATGGCAATACCCATCGAAACCCTGCTTTCCGAACCCGCGCCGAGCGCGAGCGCTATCGGGAGCGCCCCAAGCATTGTGGATAGACTGGTCATTAAAATAGGTCTGAATCTAAGCTCTGAAGCTTCCTTTACCGCGGTCAGAAGGTCTGAACCCGCTTCACGCCGTTGATTCGCGAACTCCACGATCAAGATACCATTTTTAGTTACCAAACCGATGAGCATGATCTGTCCAATCTGACTGAAGATATTCAGTGTCTGTCCAAAGATCGAGAGCGAAAAAACCGCGCCGGCAATAGCCAAAGGTACTGTTAGCATGATAATGAACGGGTCCCTGAAACTCTCAAACTGAGCGGCGAGTACGAGGTAGATCAAAATGATCGCGAGGAGGAAGGTAAAAAGTAGTGAAGACGAGCTGTCAACAAAATCTTTTGAAGCGCCTTCAAGTGAGGTGGAATACTTTTCACCAAGAACCTTGTCGGCAATCCTGTCCATTTCGGTGATTCCGTCGCCGATGGTTTTACCCGGGGCGAGTCCTGCTGAAACAGTCGCGGATGAATACCTGTTGAATCTGTAAAGCTGTGGAGGTGAGCTTCTCTCGGTCAGTTTAACGATGTTGTCAAGCTGGATCATTTCACCTTTTTTATTCTTTACAAACATCGATCTTAAGCTCAGAGGCTGGTTTCTTTCAGAGCGCTCAAGTTGTCCGATCACCTGATATTGCTTTCCGTCTTTAATAAAGTAACCGAAACGCTGTCCGCTAAGAGAAAACTGAAGTGTCGTCGCCACATCAGAAACTGAAACACCTAGGTCACGTGCTTTCGAACGGTCGATCTCAACCACCACTTCCGGTTTGTTGAATTTCAGGTTCACATCTGTAACGGAAAAAACCGGGCTCTGCCTTGCTTCCGCGAGGAAAACAGGGAGAATATCGCGTAACTGCTCATAACTTGCGGCCTGGATCACATACTGCACCGGGAGCCCACCACGACTGCCGCCGCCTATTGATTGCTCCTGGGTTACAATAGTTCTGGCATCATTGTATTTTTTCGCCTCTTCAGTTATTACCGTGGCGATCTGCTGCTGCGAGCGTTCTCGCTCTTCGCGCTCTTTCAGCATGATTCTTATAAAGCCGGTGTTCGTCGAACTGGCACCAAATCCGGGCGCTGTAACCATAACCATGTTGTCAGCTTCGGGAACAAGAAGCCGCATCTGCTCATTAAGTCTTACCATGTAGGCATCCATATAATCATAGGATGTACCTTCAGGCGCGGTCGAGTTCAGGCGAAGTTGTCCGCGATCTTCCTGCGGACTTAGTTCAGACTGTAATCTACCGCCGAACCAAACTATTATAAAACCTGAGAGCAGCATAACAGGGAAGGCAATCCAGCGCGCCCGCATGAAAGCCTCAAGCGACCTGCGGTAAGCCGATCCCAGCCACACAAAGAATGGCTCGGTCTTGTTGTAAAACCATGAATGCTCTTCATGTGATTTGAGCAACCTTGAACTCATCATTGGAGTGAGGGTAAGTGCCACAAAAGCAGAGATGATAACTGAACCCGCGATAACGTAACCGAACTCTTTAAAAAGTTTTCCGGTTAAACCCTGTAAAAACACGATCGGTAAAAACACCGATGCAAGTGAAACCGTGGTTGAGATGATCGCGAAGAAAATCTCGGATGATCCTTTAACCGCGGCTTCAATGGGGGAGAGCCCGTCTTCTATTTTCCGGTAGATGTTTTCGAGAACCACGATGGCATCATCCACCACAATACCAATGGCGAGCACAATTCCTAGCAAAGTCAGCACGTTTATCGTGAAACCCGCGGCGTACATAATGAAGAATGCACCAATAAGAGAAATCGGGATCGCGAGGATCGGGATAAGAGTTGTTCGCCAGTTCCTGAGGAAAAGAAAAATGATCACGATAACGAGTCCAAAGGCGATGAGAATGGTCTCCTTTACCTCACTGATCGATTTACGTATGAAGCTGGTTGCATCAAACCCGATCTTGATTTCCATATCAGCCGGGAGGTCTTTTTTTAGCTCTTCGATCCGTTTATGAAATTCATCAGCTATCTGGATGTGATTACTGCCCGGGAGGGGGATGATCACAAGCCCCACCATGGGGATACCGTCGCGTCTCAGGATCGTTTTTTCATTCTCGGGGAAGTATTCAGCATAACCGATATCAGATAGCCTTACTGTAACTCCCTGATCATCTTTAACTATAAGTTTATTGAAGTCTTCCGGGGTTGTGAGGAGCCCAAGGGTTCTCACGGTTAATTCGGTGTTGTCTCCTTCGAGCCTGCCCGAGGGAAGCTCAACATTTTCTTTCTGAAGAACGCTTCTTACATCCACAGGTGTCACTTTGTAGGAGTTCATTTTAACGGGATCAAGCCACAGCCTCATCGAGTAGCGTTTTTCACCCCAGATCTGAATCGCGCTCACGCCAGGAATGGTCTGAATTTTCTCTTTCAAAACATTTCTCGCATAGTCAGAGAGTTCAAGAATGCTTTTTGCATTGCTGCTAAGTGTTACCATCACAATAGGGATGGCGTCAGCATCCGCTTTGGTCACAACGGGGGGGTCGGCGTCTTGCGGTATCTGGTTTATCGCCCTGGAAACCCTGTCACGCACGTCGTTTGCGGCGGTTTCAAGGTCAGCATCCACATTGAATTCCACGGTGATCAGGCTTCTTCCATCTCTCGAAGTTGAGGTAAGGCTTCTGATGCCTGCAATTCCGTTGATCGATTCTTCAAGCGGTTCGGTGATCTGCGACTCTATAACGGTGGCATTTGCACCGATATAGTTGGTTTGTACTGTTATAATTGGGGGGTCAATACTCGGATACTCCCTCACTCCAAGTGACGTGTAGCCTATCGCGCCGAACAGGACGATCACGATCGACATCACGATCGCGAGAACCGGTCTCCTGATACTTACTGATGATAAACTCATTCCACAATCCCCGTCAGTTTAACGGGAGAATCCTTCCTTAACTGGATCAAGCCTGAAGTTATCAGAGTGTCACCCGGGTTGATACCTGTGAGTATCTGAACAACTTTCTCGGTTCTGTCACCGATCTCAACCGGGGCAGAAAATGCTTTGCCGTTCCTGTACAGGTATACTGAATGTCCTGATATCTCCGGTACCAGGGTTTCCGATGGTATTAAAATAGTTTTAACCGGAGCGGTGAGTGATACCAGCACCTCGATTACCTTACCCGGAACAAATTTTGTAGAGTTACCGGAGATGTAGCCTCTAACTTTTAAGGTGGCGGTACTTACATCAACCCCGGGTTCAATGGCGTAGATCTTCGCCTGTGTGGGATCAAGACCTGTTCCCGTTGTAAACGTTACGGTATTGCCCTCTTTGAGATAGATCGAATAATTCTGGGGAACGGAAAAGTCAATTTTAAGCCGTGAAGTGCTTTGGAGTGTGGCAATATTGGTGCCGGGGGCTACATAAGCTCCTTCCGAGAGGTATCTTAGACCGATCTTGCCTGAAAATGGAGCCCTGATCTCGGTTTTTTCGATCATTGCCTTGTTCAGGTCAACGTCAGCCACCACAGCAGCATAGTCGAAAGCGGCAATATCATACTGTTCTTTCGTGGTACCGTTCACCTGCAGAAGCTTTTCCTGCCTGTCAAGGTTTTGTTTGGCAAGTTGAAGCCTCACTTCATTTTTTTTAAGCTGAGCCTGAAGATCGGCGTCATTAATTTTAACGAGGAGCTGCCCTTTAGAAACGAATGAGCCTTCTTTGAAGTTGATCTTTATGATCTTTCCCGCCACTTCAGGCGAGAGGTCGACCCACTCATCGGCGATTATCTTTCCCATAACTTTAATTTCAGAGGCGAAGGAGTCGAATTTAAGAATCTTTCCTTTAACTTCCACGGGACCTGACTGCTTGGGGGCATTGCTTTTACCCTTGGCTTCTTTTGATTTATCAGACCCCGAAAAAACGGGCAAGAGGAAAATGGATGCGATCACCAGAGCGATCACAGTATAGAGGATGATCTTGGTTTTTTTTGACATGTTGTGTACCGGAAAATGGATACGATGTGCTTCCGCTCAAAAAAAAATGTTCACCGGATTTACAGGGGTAAACAAAATATTGTAATGTTTCTTATTAAATATAACAAAAAATGAGGGTAATTAATTTCCAAAAGGGGTGGGAAAAAGAAGGGTGAAATTTTGCGGATTGAGCGGTTTTGCGTAAATTTCGGTCTGTAATTTGGCGCGTTCGTCTAGCGGTTCAGGACGCTGCCCTCTCAAGGCAGAGATCACGGGTTCGAATCCCGTACGCGCTACACAGGAAATACCATCCATTTGGATGGTATTTTTGTTTTAAACCCTTATAAAACAATGAGTTAACTTCTTTGTTTTTCGACGAAAATTGTGAGTAAATTGACTGTTTTGGGGTCGTTTCTTAAGGTTTGTTGTGAGTAAATGAGTATATTTCGTGAGTAACAACCAATTTTTGAGTAGCGAGATGATCAATATTAGAGAAAGAAAAAACCCTAAAGGCGTGTATTTATACCTCGATGTTTACTACAATAAGAAGAGAACCACCCGCGCCACAGGCCTTCGTCTTACCGGAGATCCGCAACTTGATCAAAGGATCTACTACCACGCTGAGAAGATGGCAGCTGAACTTACCCTCGAGCTCGCGAAGTATAATTTCAATGTGGATGTGCTTCGACCCGGGTTTAATAATTTCATTGAGTTCTATGAAAGGATAGCCGCGGAGAGGCCCGATTATACCCGCCGTGCCAATGTCCTCCAGCACATGAAGAACTTCAGCGGACGGAGTATCGCGTTCGACAAGATTAATCAGACCTACTGGGAAAGGTTCAAGCGCTACTTGCTAAATGATGTTGGCCTTGCCGGTACAACCGTATTCACAATGTATGGAATCCTAAAGTCGCTTCTGAACAGGGCAGTGAGGGAAAAGTTGATCTTCGAGAACCCGTTGGACAATGTGATAGAGCGGCGGCCCCGGTCTGAGAGGAAGTTCCTCACTTATAACGACCTGTCCAAGCTGATCAAGCATGAGTGCATCGACCCTGAAGTCAAGGAAGCATTTCTTTTCAGTTGTTACACCGGTATCCGTCTGGGTGACATGTACCGGTTGAGTTGGGATAACATAAAGGATGACACTATCAGGATCGTCCAGGGTAAAACGAAGAACTTTGTATCGATACCTCTGACGGCACCCGCGAAAGATCTTCTTGATAACAGGGTGAGAAGGAAGGGGATTATATTCGATCTGCCGGTTAAGAGCGTATTGAGCACGGTCGTGAAGACCTGGGCAACATCAGGCGGATTTCCGGGGATAACTTTTCATTGCGCCCGGCATACATTCGCAACCCTCGCGCTTACATTCGGAGCTTCGATCGAGAGTGTATCGGACATGCTCGGTCACACGGATATTAAAACCACAAGGATCTACGCGAGGATATTGGATGAAAAGAAGAAGTATGATGCTGCCAAGTTCCCGCGCTTCGACTCACCTGCAGAGGGTGATTTAACTGAGCAGATAGCTAAACAACAGGAAGTAAATTATCCAGGCAAACATTGAAAGAGCGGCCTTTGCTTCACCTCTCATCTTCGCCACATATACCGGGGGATCGCTCACCTGAAGGCGGTACTTCATGAAGATCGATCCCGCCCAGGATAAACCTGTAAATAAAAACGCAAGAAGTGCTGCAATGTCCGCGTTGTTTATGTTTCACTCATGCCGGAATCACTCTGTTTCATTCTTTCTTTAGTTCTTTCCGATATCCGTTTTGTGTTTATCCATTTGAACCATGTGTCTGAAAAAAGAAATAAGTGGTAGATAATTCCAAAGTTTAGAGAAAGTGAGTAAATAAAAAACAAATAAGGTACAAAGCACAGGTAAATCCAATAACCTGCCAAATTACAACCGTGTGTCTTGAATATTAGTAACAAGAACAATGTGAAAGTTTGAACTAGAATGAAGTGAATAAATATTGTTCGAACCTTTGCACCTAGAAATGTTTTTAATTTAGGCTGATCTGATTGCTCTAAAGAATCTTGTTGAAATTTAACGAATTCTTCGTTATTCAGCGTCATAAAAATTGCAAAACTCGCTGAAGAAAAACCGATAAATACCGCGATCAATACAATCGAAATCTCTAAAAAATCCAGTGGTCTACTATATGACCATGTAGCAAAACTATAGAGTAAACTTAAATGGAGGTATGGAGAGAATACTATATACTTTAATCCATATTCTCCATAAAGTTGTTTCAAGAAATATTTAATTCCTCGATACTCATTCAATAGAGGGTCGAAAATACTCTTGGTTTCTGGTGATTGCATGGCGCGGTACTTCCTCTTTTAAAATTTCAATTTCTTCCTTTGAATTTATTGTATTTGTTAGGGGATTATCAAGGGTATTAATTATCACATCACTACCGTCGTCGGAAACACCTTCAATTATTGCACCTCCATTCATTAGTGTATCTTCCACATCCTTTTGCAATACTTCAGTGTACGTTAATGACTGATGTTTGGGAGCTTTATATTCCACTAAAGCGCTTCCGGCATTAAGGGTATCCATTGTCTTTATCAATGAACTATAATCCTCAAAAGCACCATCACTATTCGGTAGCGATACCTTGATTCTAACCGATTTTATGCGTTTGAGTTTTTTAATGTCATCCAGCACCGCATTGGATTGAACAATGTTTACATATGCAGGACCCCAATCCACGAGATCCGGAGACTTAAATAATGTTTCCATTATCAGGCGATAGGCCCTCAAAGAGATCGTCTTATTGTGATATCTTAACAGGACGATCATTTTATGACTTTTGGGAAAGAAAAAGTAGGGGAACATTCTATGGTTTGGACCAAGATTTTTCAGATCTTTTAATTTGGATAGTTCTTCAATTGCAGGTTCGTCAAGCGTCTCTAAATTCACCCATTTACCATTCTCGTCAATCGCGCTGTAACGGTGCAGATTACCGTATATAAATTTGTGTCCGTCGATCTCTCCGGAAAAAGGTTCATCCAGTAACGCACGCTCGTTACCTGTTACCTTTACTGATATTCTCTTCCTCGCGGCTTCTCTGAAAAGTGATAGATATGTGTCGTAACTGTGTGGATGGGTTACAATGTTTAACAGTCCGTACTGAAGTTTTTTTGGGCCCATATGTTGTTTCCTTCGATTAATTCTTTATTTGTTCTCTATTGATTAAACTCATTAAAAAATCAGTAATTAAACCTGTAGGTTACTGTATGTTGGAAAAACCATCATGATTTCGGGCTTAAAATAAAATTAATAAAGAAGTCTTCATGTAGTATTAATATTGGTTTATAAGTATTTTTTGAGTCGATAGCTAAATCGATTTTGTCACCATGGTCACCATATTTGTAATCTAGACTACCTTCGCTTCCAACAACCAGATAATCAGTAGATTTTCTAATTCGTGGTGATACTATTCCACGCCGATTCAATATTAGAGCGCCTATTTCCGATTTCTTCCCGTGATAAAAACCACCTGTTAAAACAAATTCCATACCATCAAATAAAATAGTCTCGGGCTCGTCGTAAATACCCTGTATCACCTTAGGCCCGAATCTAATAGCAGATTGAAGTAAATGTTGTAGCAGTTTTGACTTGAATTCTACTGAATACTTGTCAACAGACTTACCGCTCAGAATATTCTTAAATAGCACAAGCTCGGATGAAACCAAGTATTGTCTCCGATAGTCCATCCATTTGTATAGAAGATCAATCTCATCATTTGTTAGTATACCGTCATCTGTTACCGCGGTGCATAGTCCTACATATTCAGAATAAATTTTTGCATTAGCTACATGACTTGCCCACTCGGATCGTGAACCACTGGAAGAGAAGGATTTTTTTATTTTGGGATCAGTTAAAAATTCTGCAAACGATTCATTCTGATCAAGAAGGATTTTTGATATTTTCACAACATACTCCCGTGATTGATTTAGATAGACCAACCTTTTGTTTTTCTTAATTCTAAGGTCATTAAATACCCAGTAATTATATAAATTACAAAGTCCCATTGGGTACACTCATAAATGTCCACCGGCATTAAATTCTTATGAGATTTATCAGATCTGAAAAGAATGAATTTTACATATCCGGGATTGTAATATAATTTACCAGTGTCGACCATATTAATCGCACGCATATCTAATGTTGGAGAAATCTGATCTTCCAATTCTTCGTTCCCTGTTAACATCATGTTATATTTGAGTTTCGAAATGTAGAAAGCATTTGAGGCAGCTATAATTTGAACTGATTGCTCTATTAAACTTAATGCTTCACCCCACGGCTTTGAGTACGCGGCAATATTATCATAAAGAATCATCCCTTCCTGAAATTGAAAGTTCCTTCCTTGGGTTAATTCGAGTCTTTTTTTCCCGTTCAAGACTCTCATTGTTTTCCTTATATCGCCCGGAATTCTCAATTCGGGAGTTAATACAAAGTATGTATTAATGGAATTACCCAATTCATCGATATCTATAATTAATTTCGATGTGCGTCTGCTTCGATGAATATTTAAAATATCCATCAGTTTATAGTTTATTTCCTGATGCATACTATTCCATATTTCCTTTTCGTTTCGACTCTTTTTTACCTCCGCCGGCCCCTGGGTTGGTGGTAAACGACGCGGAAGATATACTCGAGCTGGTCGTCTGAGATGTAGATGGTGGGGTGCGAAGGGTTATAACTTCTAAGTTCTATTCCGTCTTTGGTACGGAAAAATTGCTTGACCATGTGGCGGGTTGAAGTCAACTTTACAATTACAAGATCTCCCGGGGTCACGGTTTCCATCGGGTCCACAAGAAGAAGATCCCCAGGGGAGAGTGACAGATCGGTATCCTGATGCGTCATGCTGTCACCTTCAACTTCAACAAGAAAACAGTTCTTCCTCACAAAGTTCACCGGGTAATATTCTACAATGTTATCTGCGTACGCGTTGGCGGCAAAATCGCCCGCCGTTACCTTGTCTATTAATGGATAAAACTCTGCCGCGGCAGGTTTTGCCTCACTGCCTTTAATTGCCCGTAGATCGGTCATCGGCGGGGTGAAACTGGCCTCTTCTCCCGTTATCAACCAATCCAAGGTTACTCTTCCTACGGTTGCGATTTTAACCAGGTCTGGATATTTCGGCTTGCTCACACCTGTTTCTATATTGGCAATGATAGATCGTGAGACTCCAACTTTTTGCGCAAATTCTTCTTGATTAAGTCCTAAAGTCTCTCTCATTGATTTAATTCGTATCGAAATTTCGTCTATTTTCTGCATATTTTAAATTTATTTTGTAGAGACTATTGACAATGTCTAAATAATAGACTATTTTTGCACAGTGTTTAGACATTTTTACAATTTGTTAACATTTTTTCACTCGATAAGAAAGATAATGATGCACGCGCAAATAACAAAATCGCCACCGATCACGGCTTTGTCGCGAAAATATGTGACAATCAGTCCTGATCTGCATTATTTGGTAATGGTGGAGGCCGCCAAGCGGAGGTTGAAAGTGAAGGATATCATGAATCATTTTGTCATTCAGGGTCTTTCAGGCCTGGGTGTGGATGTAAGCGGAGTACTCGTTGAAGAGGAACAAACAGAAACCAAAGAGGTAGCGTGATGGAGTGGATACTAATTTCTGTATTAATCATTTCGTGCATTGTTTTCTGGGGTAGATCTATGTGGTACAGGGCATGTTTTGAAGAATCAAAAAGCGAGATTGTAACTCTGAAGAGCGAAACTAAAATTCAACATCCGTCTTGCTTTTGTTCCAGTTGTCGTACCTACGGTTTAAGAATGGTCGATTCTGAATTTGATAAAGGCATTAACTACGGTATTTATTTCTGCGAAAACTGTGAGAGGGCGTTTGCGAGACCTTCCGACGAAAGAGTCACCATGAGAGGACCGTATGCAGATTCTATTTGTAAGAAGTACAATGGGGAAATGTTTATCCGTAAACATCCCATCCGGAAGAGGACCCGCGGTTAATCGGCCTTTGTTTCCATTGAATATCGTTAAAATCATAACCTTGTTCTTTTAACTTATTGATAATCTCAGTTGTCTGACTGTTTTGCATTGTGACTTTTTCTGAAGTTGGACGTTCAGAAACCCGTTCGCAAATTGTACAATAGTAAATGCCTGTCAATTGGCCTGTTACATAACGAGTAGATAAAAGTATTCTTGTTTCCTTCTTGCATAAGGTACAAAAGTATGCCGGGTCATTCAGTTGGAGTTCAATTTTAGTCATTCGTTCTTGAACATTTTGAAGAAGGTTGATGAATTCTATAAGTTTTTTACGGTTCGTAAATATCCACCAGATAAACGAGAATATACCTTTTACAGGAATGTTTTCAGGAGTAACAGTCATTTTTTCTCCGGGGTTTGGTTTGTGTTTTTTTTTGCACCACAAAAATACAAATCCCGGGGAAGTTTAATTCAAAAAGGAAGTAGCGGTATGATTAACCCTAAAAAAGATACCAAGATCAAGCAGCGGTTGAAAGAGTTCAACCAGAAGTTCATGCCTTACGGCATGCTAATGGTATTAACCCAGAGGCAGGAAGGAAGCAAGTGGTATGTCGAGCTTCAGAACTCCCGACTGGATACACTGATCGCTATCAGCAACAATAACAGCCACGGTTATGACATTCAGTTTAACGCGGCAGACCTTACAACTGAGAATCCTTGCGGGCAGATGACCATCTTTTTCAATAACGGTACTTTCATTCTCGACCAGGTTAAACTCCTCGAGAAATCAACAAGGGAGGCCGCGTGAGTGATCAAGGGATGACCAAGGAAATCAATCGTTTCAAAGAGCGGGTAATTGTCAAGGTTGTCAAGGCAATGATGAAAGAGATCGCCCGCCTGCTTGAGTCAGTTGACTCGAGCGGCACCTATACCGTTTATATCGAAACCGCGAAACTTGACGGCAAGCTGATCTCCATTTCGCGGATAACAAAGACTGTTCATTTATAAATAGAAAGAGAAACAAAAATGACCATTGAAATTAAAGATTTACCATCTGCACCAGCGAGTAAACCACAACCCGAGCCGGGAGTACTGTATCAGATTCAGGATGCTCCCGAGCTGGGTGATGGCGTCAAAGTGGTAAAGATTGGCAACAAATACTTTTTACACAAAGGCGCAGATTTATTAGCCGTTGATAGCTATGATGATGGTATAATCATCATTAAAGATACCGGAATTGAATTTGCACCTAAAAGGTATTAATCTACCTTATCCAATATGGGACTATCCGAGCTGCCAACTATGTTTTTCTTTAGTTCCTTGAAGTCCTCGACGACAGTCGAGTTATTCGGGGTATTGGTTAGGATATTATACTCTAAAAACTTTAGAAGAATCTGATTCGTGTGATTAAGCACTCTGATCAAAGATCTCTGCGTCCGAATCAATTCATTCATATGTGAATCGTTCATTTTTTCCTCCGGGGTTTGTTTTTGGATTTGGCTGTTCCTCAAATATACGAACTCCGGGGGAGGTTTTAAGCAAGCGTCGAATTAATGAAGCACTGAACATGGCGATCGTTATTTGTCAGCCGGCGCTTGCGATATTTTGAATAGAAACAATAAAGGTGGTGAGAGTGGATTATTCAGTTAGCACTCTGAATTGTCTCACCACCGGAATTTTGAAAGAGAGGATCTAATGATGATTTGCAGACTCCATAACCATCAAAAAAACCTTGGTCTAAAATACAAAGGGAAAATGGAAACAACTTTTGTAAATGGTGAAGATTCCTTGTTTTCAGTGCTGCGGCGCAACGGGATCCGGCTGATCAGCACGCTGATCAGGGGGCGCCTCTACATTCTAAAGCTCCGTTTCCCTGATGGCAGTCTGGTTGTATTCGAGTCAGACAAGCTACAGTCGAGCGAGCTGATAACAAGGATACTCTCAAAGTTAAACGAAATTTGCACCACTAACCGGCACCCCGTGTATCAGTCGAACGGTTTCTACCATGCGGAAACCTCGACAGGGATGCCGGTTTTTTTATTGAATAACACACACCGGGATGAGAGATGAAAAAGAAGATTGAAT
>JAEYUD010000074.1 GCA_023433685.1 Bacteroidota bacterium | reverse complement strand
GGTGACACATTGGCTACTTTGAACACGCTGTTAGGAAAGATATAGCTGTTTTTACTCCCCTGAAGCAGGTTTTTTTACCTGTTTCAGGGGAAATAACAAAAAAATAACGTTTTTTGGTGCTTTTTGAGGGGTGCATCATTTGCATCTTTCCGCTAATTATGCTTAATTGCGTGACTTAACAGGAAATTTTTTGTGAAAGAGATATTCAAATTGATCTGCGCAGGAAGATCTTTGAGCGCCGGGCCCCTGACTCCGGCTGCTTTCATTTTAATCGTTCTGCTACAATTCCCCGTTTTCAGCCAGGATAATCTCCTTGCTTCAGGCCCCATGCCCGGATATTCCGAGAAGCGTGAGGTGCTCATTTGGCTGCAAACCACCACCTCTGCAAAGGTTCATTTAGAATATTTCATCCCGGGAAAACGCTTAGAAGCGAAACGTTCTGAAGTGATTACCACTTCTGAAACCAACGGCTATACCGCGTCTTTCGTCGTGAAAAGGCTTGATCCCGGCACACTCTATAACTATGAAGTTTTCGTTGACGGGAAGAAAGTTGTAAAACCTTACCCGTTTCAGTTCACCACACAGAAGTTGTGGGAGTGGAGAGGTGATCCGCCTGAATTCAGCTTCCTTACAGGAAGTTGCGCTTATATTAATGACGACCCTTACGACCGTCCGGGAAAACCTTACGGTGGCGACTACCGGATATTTGAGTCGATGGCTGATAAAAAAGCCGATATGATGCTTTGGTTGGGAGATAACGTCTACCTCAGGGAGGCCGAATGGGCGACAAAAGACGGGATGATCTACAGATATTCCCACGACAGGGCGACAAAGGAGCTGCAGCGGCTTCTTGCATCGATGCATCATTACGCGATCTGGGATGATCACGATTTTGGTCCCAATGACAGCGACCGTGGATGGCGCAACAAGAGCGATGCCCTTGAAGTTTTTAAAATGTTCTGGGGAAATCCCACTTACGGGGTTGAAGGCAAACCGGGTGTGACCACTTCTTTTGGATGGTCGGATGTCGATTTCTTCCTTCTTGACAACAGATATTACAGAACTCCAAACAAGAGAAAAACCGGCGAAAGAACGGTTCTCGGAGTTCACCAGAGGGAGTGGCTGATAGATGCCCTCGTTTCGAGCAACGCGACATTTAAGATAGTGGCGATGGGCGGGCAGTTCCTGAATCCCGATAAAAGATTTGAAAATTACGCGATCTATGAAGAGGAACGTCAGTGGATCCTCAACAGGATAAAAGAAGAGGGGATTACCGGTGTCATCTTTCTGACTGGCGACAGGCACAGTACAGAGCTTGACATTATGCCGCGTGAAGGCACCTATCCGCTTCATGAGTTTACAATATCCACTTTTACCGCGGGCGTGAGCAATTCAGCGGAAAAAGACAACAATCCCTTCAGACATCCGGGGACACTTCTGACAGAAAGAAATTTCGCGAAGTTCACAGTGTCCGGAAAGATGAAGGAAAGGGTGATCAAGTGCACGGTTTACAACACTGATGGTGTTGAAAAGTGGAACTACTCGATCTCCGAAAAGGATGTGAGATAAAACCAGGGTGCCCGCTTGTGTGACATTTATCATAGGATTTATTTTAAGTTTGAGCGATTTTCGTACCGGAAATTTTTATGACTATATACGGGTAACCGGACTGATTTTTTTAACTACCGTTTAATAGCAATATGAGTGCAGATTCAACTAACAACCGCGCGATACGTAACGAGGAGATCAATAACTCGTTCGGCGATGCATTGCCGGTGGAGAATCTGATGCTCGACTACCGTATAGCCAATACTGTCGGCTCCCAGGCTTTAAGATTTATCCGGGAGTACGTCAGCCTCAGCAGCCCTTCCACAAAGGTGCTGCATACTTCATCGAAGTTCAATGTTGAGTCACTTTCTGATGATGAGGTGGCGGACTTTGTAAATATCCGCTCGCTGAACCACATCAGATACCTTAACAAGTTCTTCGAGGCAGTTAACAGGAAGATCCCCGAGAACGGGATTTTTGTCGGTACGTTCGAGACTTTTGGCCAGAGGCGCAGAAGAATATTCAACCGCTACAAAAAGTGGATCGCCCTGCCGGTTTATTTCGTCGACTTTATGTTTCACCGGGTTTTCCCGAAGTTGAAAGTTACCCGGAAGATCTATTTCTTCTTCACAGGCGGTAGCAACCGTGTCTATTCCCTTACGGAAGTGCTCGGGAGGCTCGTTTCTTGTGGCTTTGAGATAGTCGACTACAAATCGTACAACGAGCAGACATATTTTGCGGTAAAGAAGATCTCCGATCCCGAGTACAACGAAGAACCATCCTACGGTCCCCTCTTCAAAATGAGAAGGATCGGGAAGAACGGCAAGGTTATTTACGTTTACAAGTTCAGAACAATGCACCCTTATTCCGAGTATCTGCAGAAGTTTCTATTTGACCGGAACAATCTGCAGGAAGGCGGAAAGATCAAAGATGATTTCCGTGTGACATACTGGGGAAGGATCATGCGCAAGCTTTGGATAGATGAACTGCCCATGTTTATCAACTTCTTCAAAGGTGACCTGAAATTGGTAGGCGTTCGCCCGTTAAGCAAGCATTACCTCAGTCTCTATGACGACGAATTGCGGGAAATGCGGCTTAGACACAAGCCGGGGTTGCTCCCTCCGTTCTATGCCGACCTGCCAAAGACGCTGGAAGAGATCATCGACTCGGAGAAGAGGTATCTCCGTGAGTTCGAGAAATATGGTTTTATCGCTGACATCAAATATCTCTTTAAAGCGCTGAACAACATCCTGATAAAGAGGGCGAGAAGCAACTAAGCCCCTGACCGGTCATTATTTTTCAAGAAAGCGTGAAATTGGTCACGCTTTTTTTGTTTTAACCCCTGTGGTCTCCTTTTTTTATCAAATTATGTTATATTTGCCGCCTGTAATTTATCATCAATTCATCATCAACATAATCCGGAGAACTCATGAAACGACTCTTCACGCTCCTCTTTGTTCTTGCATTTGTTCCTGCCACATTCGGTCAGCTTATTCCAAAGTTTGGCATGGCGGTTGGCGCGAATGTTGCCCTTCCCCAGGGAGAAATGGGAGACCTTTATAAAACCGGCTACGGAGGCTATTTTACTGTTATCCTTCCGATCCCCGGACCGATTGAAATCTCCGCCACCGCGGGTTTCAATACTTTCAAATTCAACAATGAATACATCAACAATCTATATAAAGAAGCCACAGGCACAGACCCCGGTCTCGATCTTGACATTCCGCTCACCATCATACCTGTTACGGCGAACGCCCGTTATTATTTCCTTCCCGCGCTCGTAAAGCCTTACGCGGAGGTTAATCTCGGTCTTTCATTTGGCACCATCAAGGCAAGGGTTCCTGATCCTCAGCCGGGTAATCCATACAATATGAGATCCGCTGAAAGTTCAGAGACCAAACAATACATAGGAATTGGTGCCGGTCTTGTTATTGGTATGGGAGTTGTCGCCGATCTCGACGTTAACGTCAGATATGCACTTCTCGGACATGAATTCGCGATCCAGAGCACTTCCGTGTCAAATGGCACGGTTACCTACACTGAATCGAAATCAAACGGCAGCTATGTTGGCATAAGCGCCGGATTGAGGCTTAAACTGTAATATTTTTTCTTTTTGGGGTCATCAGAGCAAACCGGATGACCCCAAAGTTATCGACATCAGTTTGAGGTGATCATATTCATCCGGGGGCAGTTTCTTTGTAGAATGGTTTTTGTTTTTTTTAGTATTTTGACATTGTTGAATTTGAATCTTTGAGCAAATTCCAGGAAGCAAATATTTATTATCACAATTCAATCAATGGCAAGAATGATATATGGAAATTTCTGCAAATCTATATCTGGGTGATTGCCTTGATATTCTTAAAGATATACCCGATAATTCGGTTGATCTCATCTTCACATCACCTCCCTATGCTGACCAACGAAAATCCACCTATGGTGGTATCCGTCCCGATGAATATGTTCAATGGTTCCTCCCTAGAAGTGAACAGTTTCTAAGAGT
Source organism: Bacteroidota bacterium (assembly GCA_023433685.1). Classification (GTDB taxonomy): domain Bacteria; phylum Bacteroidota; class Ignavibacteria; order Ignavibacteriales; family Ignavibacteriaceae; genus UTCHB3. The sequence goes on along the minus strand of JAEYUD010000074.1, from coordinate 10,866 downwards.
ATTGAAACCCACGGGAAGTTTCGTCCTCAACATTAAAGAAAAAGTTGTGAGTGGCGAAAGGAGCACCTATGTGCTCGAGTTGATCCTTGGTATGAGAAACCAGGGTTGGCTTTGGACTGAAGAATTCATCTGGCATAAAAAGAATTCATACCCCGGTAAGTGGCCCAACAGATTCCGGGACGCGTGGGAAAGACTCCTGCAATTCAACAAAGACAGAAAATTTAATATGTACCAGGAAGAAGTTATGGTTCCGATGGGCGATTGGGCAAAGACCAGACTTCGTAATTTGAGCGAAACTGATCTTCGAAGAGATGATTCGAGGGTGGGCAGTGGTTTTGGGAAAAACATTTCAAATTGGGTGAACCGGGAGATGGCCTATCCATCGAATGTTCTCCATTTGGCAACAGAGTGTTCAAATAAAAGCCATTCCGCCGCCTTTCCTGAAGAGCTGCCTGAATGGTTTATTAAACTCTTCACCCGTGAAGGTGATGTTGTGCTTGACCCTTTTCTTGGATCAGGTACAACTGTTAAGGTTGCTCAACGAATGGATCGGAATTCCATCGGTATAGAAATACTGCCTGAATATTTCTATATGGTTAAAGATCAACTCGAACCCTCTAAATTAGTCTTATTTGGATAATCATGGCACTTGATCTTACAAAAGTTGAGGAATATGTAGAAATCAATATTCCAATTTTTCACTCGAAGCGACTGGATAGTTTGGACCGGCTTGACATCGGTAAGATAATTGCCAGGAAAAACCCCTACTTGTTCCGGGCAAAGAATCCGGGACCTGCCGAACTGGTAAGAAGTTTTGCGGACGCAATAATTTCTTCGAATGAGGAGACGGTTTTTGGCGATTGGCTCGAAGGATTGGCAATATTCGTCAATAATCAAGTGTTCGGGGGTAGAAAATCAGGAATTCAGGGGATTGATCTTGAGTTTGAATCCGGAGAGATAAAATATATTGTTAGTATCAAGTCCGGCCCGAACTGGGGGAACAGTTCACAAATGAAAAAAATGGTGCAAGACTTCAAATCCGCAAAGAAAATATTAAGAACCAGCAATTCAAACATCAATGTGATCGCTGTAAATGGCTGTTGCTACGGGAGGGATAACCGTCCTGACAAAGGGGATTATTTTAAATACTGCGGAGAAGAATTTTGGAAATTCATTTCTGGTGATCCAATGCTGTACAAAGATTTGATCAAACCTCTTGGACACAACGCCAAATTGCGGAATGAGGAGTTTTTAACCTCTTACAACAACAAGATATCAGTTCTGCAACGTGACTTTCTGGTTAAGTTTTGCACAACTGATGGCGCGATCGACTGGAGTAAAATAGTCGAATTTAATTCAGGCGCGAAGAAATCCGGTTAAGAGCCGCTTCACTCTCAATTCTCCCTCACCTTTTAATAATGTCCTTGAGCGTAAAGATGGTCTTTACCGCGTTTTGGATGGCTTCTTTGAATTTCTGAAGATTTACCGGTTTGTTAAAAATTGCTTCGGCGCCGGCTTCGCTGTAGGCGATATTCTCGCTTTTTCCCATATTGCTACCGAGGACAATACATGGGATTTTTGCCCTTGAAGGGTCGGAGTTGATCCCTTTTATCAGATCGAGTCCCGTTTTTTCATCAAAAGAATGTGCAGTTACTACAACGGCAGGCACCGACCCGGTGATCCCTTTTACGGCACTTTCAATATCTTTATACTGCTCCACTTCGTAACCGGGGAGGAGGTTGGTAATGATCTTCGCGTAAAGAACACGGTCAGTAGGACTGCTTTCAACCAGGGCGATCCTTGAGGAGGCTACAGGGATTGTAAAAGTGAACCGTGTTCCCTCACCCACCTTGCTTGTCAGAGTTATCTCACCGCCATGTTTTTCCACAATTTCTTTAACAAGGCTTAACCCGAGTCCGGTTCCTTTTTCACCCGCGGTGCCGGGCGTGGTAAATTTACTGTCGACATGGAAAATTTTCTGGATGTCACTCTCTTTTATTCCCACGCCTGAGTCACTTACAAACACTTCGAGGAACCTGCCGGAGAGGTTACCGGTGATACCGGCTGTGATTCTGCCGCCGTGGGGAGTGAATTTTATCGCGTTTGAGAAAAGGTTGTTGAACACCTGAAGAATAAGGTTCTGATCGACGAACACCACCACATTTTCCGGCATTTCGTTGGCTAATTCAATATCTTTCTGGAACGCGGCACCGGAGACAGCGGAGAACGATTTGCTGGTTATGGTGCGAAGATCCTGCTTTACAGGCTCAAACTTCATTCTGCCGGTCTGGAGCCTGGTCCAGTCGAGAAGTGAGTTAACCAGACTGAGCATGATCTTGGTTGAATCCTGAATGTAATTCACATATTTCTTCATCTCTTCAGCGGAAAGATCCTCGGTGAGAAGGAAGTCGGTGAATCCGAGAATGGAACTGAACGGTGTTCTCATATCGTGCGAGATTATCGAGATGAACCTGTCTTTCGCGTCGTTGAGTTTCTTGAGATTTTCTGTTGATTCCCTGATCTCATTTTCCGCCTGTTTCTGCTTTGTAATGTCGGAGACAAGACCGAACATTTTAACTATCCGGTCACCCTCTCTAACGAAACTGATCTTGTTTCTTATCCAGATCGAAGTGCCGTTCCTGGTGATGATCCTGACCTCAAGCGATCCGCCTGATTTGTACTTGTTTCTAAGAAGGTCTTTCAGGTCGGAGAAGTAACCGTCAATATCTTCAGGGTGAATGATCCTGAACCAGAACCTGCTGTTGTAGGTGAACTCGGTTGTTTTATATCCGGTCATCGCCACAAACGATGCCGTCACGAAGACGGGGGTAAGAATTCCGCCCACCGGTTCGGAAACCCACAGAAAATCGTCGATGTTCTCTGCGATACTTCTGTATTTGGCTTCTGAGTCTTCGATCAATTTTTGGGCATTGCGCAGATGGGTGATATCCCTTACGATCAGTACGCCGAACATTTTTCCATTAAACTCGAAGGAGGCGCCGGAAACTTCAGCCGTGAAAGAGGAACCGTCTTTTTTCAGTCCCTCACTTTCAACAGTGTCTCCGTCACCCTGCTGTCCGGATCTGACAAAATTTCCGACAGGTTTACCGATAATTTCAAGTTCTGATTCATACTCGAAGATTCTGACAAAGCTGTTGTTCACAAAGATAAGATTCCCTGATTCCTCAACGGCGATACCGTCGTTGGATGCTTCAAATACCGACTGCATCAGCAGGATATCCTGTTGGGTTTTCTCCTCTGATGAGATATCCCTTATCAGGCACGCGAACGAAGAAACAATCTGATCTTCATCTTCAAAATAAACGAAGGATACCTCGGCGGGAAAGACCTTGCCGGAGGAGTCGTTCACGCCCGCGTTTATAATCAGCGGGCTCTCTTTCATTATAAGGGCAGGGTCAGGCACGTAACCGGCAAAAATATCTGTCAGTTTTTTATCCTCCCTCTTCCCCGCGGGAATGATCTTTTGATCGAAGCTGTCGTTTGAGTTGAGAATATTAAGCTCTCCGTCAAACTGGCAGATCATATCCCTGGAAGTGTTGAGAAAAGCGCTGTATTGCCTGTTTTTCAGCAGCAGTTCCCTCTTCTCTTTTTCATCTTCGAAGATGTCGCGGCACAAGACCCAAATACTTCCCTGCAAGTTGATCACTCTGAACTCACCGGAGCCGTTTCCGGAGTGGGAAGTGTAGGCCGACCTGAACATCCCCCCTTTGGGAGACCTTCGAAACTGTTTTATCAGTGAAGTGGCATTCTTGCCGAATATCTCAATTTTCTTATACCCGAAGAATTTCTCTGCTTCTTTGCTCCATGAGTTGATACGGTTTTCCCTGTCGACAGAAAAGATAGCGATTCCCCCTTTTTCAGCTATCATTGAATAATCGCGAAGCTCATTGATCTGCTCCTCAAGTGCCTTGATCATCTCTACGTTCGCGGAGACATCCTCCCCTGTGATGATGGTGAGCTCTGAGCCATCAGTACCTGTGAATCCGGCGGAACGGAGTCTCACCTCACTCGATACACCATCTTTAGTAATTGTGACCACTTCATCCGGCGAACCGGGATTGTAATTCGTAAAACCTTCCAAAGAAGCGAGGGTCTTGCCGGCAATCACAGAATTGGGGCTGAAATAATTTGATAACCGCCCTCCCCCGTAGAATAGCACCTTGCCTGTGCTGTCGCAGACGAAGACAAGATCGAGCAATTCCGTTAATATCTCAGCTGACCGGAAGGGGCTAAATCCGGGTTCCATTGCCACTTCAGGTATCATTCTAATATCTTCAACCAATATGAGCCCACCGGTGATCTTATCCCCGTTATGAACAGGCACACCTTTGCAGATCAGGCTTAAATTTTTGCGTCCGGAGGAGATACGTTTGATCTCTTTCTCAAACGGCATACCATCGAGCAGTGATCTGATCTGAGTGGTGAGGTCAATGTTCTCGAAAAGGGGAGTGGTATCAAGTGTGACACCTTTTGAAAAATCGGCGATCTCACCATTGAGTATGCCGAAGGTGAGCATCGTCTGATTGATAAAGGTGACACGGAACCGGAGATCAAAGATGACCACGCCTACCGGGAGGCTGTTGCCATTGATCAGAGCGTGGTTCTTGTCAGTTGATTTTTTGTCAGGCATAATAAACGGAAAATTGAAAACGTAATTTAAGTGATTCGAATGAAATCAAACGATGGAACTTTTTTTGATTTGGAGAGTAAAAAAAGAAAGAGTTGAATAAATTAACTTGCATATAAATATAAAGCGGATTATTTTAATATAGCGAAAAAAATTAATTAGCAAAGGAATCAACCATGAAGAAGCTCGTTTTGCTCGCCGCGGTCGCACTGTTTTTCACAGCCGGAACCGCTGTTGCCCAAAAGGCCCCCGCTGATGCAAAGATAAAGATGTGCAACAGCTGCCATAAAGAAGGAAAGCCCAAGTTTGATGAATTCAAAGCCTGGTTACAGTCTAACCATGCCAAAGTTGCCGAAGCATTCGACAAACCGGCCTCCAAAGAGATCGCTGAGAAGAATAAGATAGCCAATCCGAAGGAAGCTGCTGAATGTCTTAGCTGCCACGTTGACAAGATGTCTAATGTTGAGAAATTCAACCCCAAAGATATCGACTGCATGACATGCCATGGCGACAACAACAAGTATCATGCAATTCCTGAGAAGGTTCCACATCCTTCAATCAAGAAGAGTGAAGCGAAGAAAGACTGATCTTTGCCGGTATGAAATTAAAAAGGCTGCTCATCGCGGGCAGCCTTTTTTCATTTTAAAGGGTACGAACCGGGGTTTTTACTCACCGGAACCGGTGAGCTTGGGGGAGCTGTCGAGGTCGACCATTTTAATGTCTTTCAGGTAATCCGACATTCTTGGAGCCTGAATCTCTTTGAGCTGATCGAGGATTGAAGCCACCTCGTTAACCGCTGTTTCAATGTAGTCGATCCGTTTTGCAACTGCATCCTTGTTTAGGTCGGGTTTGCCAACTTCACGTTTGAGGGCGGAGACCGCGAGTTTGATCACAGTGAGCGGCTGTTTTATTTTGTGGTTGGCGGTAACCACCGTTGCAGCGAACATACCAAGCCTTTCAGATTCGATCATCTGTTTTCTGATCTCACTGAACTTTAGGGCTGAGTTTATCCGGGCAAGAATTTCGACACGATCGAAAGGTTTTTTTACATAGTCATGCGCGCCGGCTTTAAGCCCGATAGAGGTGTCTTCCGCTGTCACCCTTGCAGTTACGAGAATTATCGGAATGTTTGAAGTTTTATCATCTTTTGTAAGTGCTTCGCAAACTTCAAGTCCGTTCATCCCGGGTAACATGATATCGAGGAGGATAAGATCAGGCAGGTATTCATAGGCCATTTTCATGCCGGTTTCGCCATCGAAGGCATAAATGAACTGGTGATTTTCTCTTTTAAGAATCGTTTCCAGGTATTTGATGTTCTGTTCGTGGTCGTCGACCGCAAGAATAAGGCTCATGAGGGATCGTGCCGGTGTTTTAATGTAAAAATTCAGTCAGGAATCTTAAGTTCCACTAAACTCACTTCATTCCGGTTCAAATATAACACTTTTACCGATTCTTTTGTGATTTCTTTGATAATTCCGCCTTTGATCTCATCACCTGCCCTGAGAAAAATCCTCTCCTTGAATCTGATATGGTGGAACTCTGCCTCCCCGTTTTTCACTGCCCAGAGTTCATAGTCGTCAAGATTTACCGAGCCGGGTTCAGACACTCCGGCGACACTCTCGATGAATGGGAGAAAGATATCGATCTGCTCGAAAAGGCTGTCCTGTTGAACGGTGAACGGAGGGAGGAAGAAGCCTTCCGGTTGGACCGGTACCGATATCACAAGCTCGTAATCAACAAAGGCAACACTTCCCTCAAGCACACCATAATATCTGATAGTACCCGTTTTGAACCGCATGAACATCGGGTACTCTTCAATGGCCGAGATGAATCCCGCAATCCCGAGAAAAGAAGCCTTCCCTTTTATCAGGAAATTCTTAACCGTGAACCCGGCCTTCTGCTCCTCATCCAGTTCGTTAACGTTGAACTTGAAGCCTGTGGTAAGTGAAAGTTGGATACTGTCAATAAGCAGCCGCATGTCACGCAGGGTGATGTTGGTATAAAGATTATACCGCAGCTCCGGGTCTGGTTTTAGCGCGGGTCCTGTTTCATTTTGAATGGTATGCATCATCGCTGTGATGTCATCACCCGGTGAGATGCCAAGCGATTCGAACCTCTCCTCTATCCTGTTCCCGGCAGGAATTACAATAAGAAACGTAACAAGCAGAAGCACTGCCGTTGCCAGGAGCTTCATCACCATGCGGTTGTTCTGCATGAGGAGTTTATTTATTTCCATTTGGCATCCCCCGGTACAACGATCCTGAACGAGGTGTAAGTGTTCTCATTCGTTCTGAAAATCTCAGTTGAGAGGAGTTCAGCTCCCTTGATCTCACCGGCTAAAGATGCCGCGGCCCCCGGTGTTTCGGTGTATCCCCTGATCAGGATATAGTTCTTCTCCTGAAGTGAAATCCCCGTGATCTGCAGGTTTATCCCTTCGGCGTGGCGTTCAAGTTTAAGCAGAGTGTTGTCAAGCCGGGTGAACATCGAATCGAGGCGTTTCAGTTGCTGCCGGCTTTCCGGTATTAAAGATATCTTCCCTCCGTAGGCGGCCACTTCGTTATAAACTGAAGGTTCTTTCTTCTTAAAGTCATCCAGCCCGCTTTCGGCGGAGGAGAGAATAAAGAATCTGACAAGCGCGCTTAAAAAGAGGATGAACACCGCGCCTGTGATCATACCGGCCACCAGGTTTAATGTGGAAGCGGTTCTGGCGATCTTATTCTCATCACTTGTGTGGAGTTCCTGCGGGGTTAAAAGCCCGGGCATGGGAAGTTTATCCGAGCGGTAGAGCTCCGCGACCATCTCGCAGATATTGTAGATACCTTTCCAGGTTTTGCCTTTGCGGGTGCCTTCCTGAAGTGTAAAACTTTCTTCATGCCCCCGTGAGAGGGAGGGATGTCTGGTAGCGACTATTTCATCTTCGAACCGGAATGCATAAGGGTCGGAAGTGAAAGTAATGAGATGATCGCAATCGAGATAGGAGCTTTTGGAATTACTCAAAGTGTCGAAGTCGATAAGTCTGGCCGCGGCGAGCCCCCGCCCCCTGAGCCGGGCTTCAAAAACCATGTCGTCATCACCCGAAAGGATGTAAGTACGGTCGTCAGGGAAAAATTTGAGTTTCCGGGAATAATAGTGAAACAGAATTTCAGGGGAGGCAAGTGATGAAATTACAACGGGATGCTCCACCCCTGCTTGCCCGAGGTAGTTTATAAGCTCATCGATAATGCTGTTGGTAAAGGTTACATCATCCTTCTTTTCCTTTCCGTGGTGGAGGAGCCTTATATCGGGTATAACAACTATATTGGTCGCCTGCATCCGCTTGAAGAGTTTCCGGTCCGGTGAAACAGGGAGGTAGGGGAAAGTGCCGCCTTCACCTGATTGAAGAATTGTGAACAACTTTTTCCCGCGCGGACCTTTTCCATGGTCGATAAAAAGAGCGGAACACCTTTCACCAAGGAAAATGACACTTAACCGGTTACGATTATATCGAATTCTCACTTTTTTTTGTGTCCGGTCACACTTTCTTTTGATGAAAGAGAATATATTTGCACATTAAACTTTTAAAATAAGTGTTTCACAAAGAATGATTTAATATGAGAAGCAAAATTAAAATTTTAGCCGTTCTTTTCCTCGCCACTTTCACACTTTTTACGGGTTGCACCAAAAAAGAAAAACCCGCCTCACCTGCTGACACAGCTAAAAAGGCAACAGAGAGTGTCAAAACTGACACGGTGGCAAAAGATACAGCCAAGGCTGACACTGCAAAAGCGAAAGAGATATCCCTTCTGGGCACATGGCAGGGAACCCTCGCCAATTATTCCGCCACACTTAAGATAACCAATCAGGATGGCAAGCAGTTCACAGGTTCCATTGTTGTGAACTACAGAAATGTTGCCACTCACGGTGTTGTCGGAAGTATTGATCCTGAAACAGGGGCTTTCTCAATGAGTGACAACGATCAGACACGTTCATCGGGTCACTACACAGGTGTGGTTGCAAAAAGCGGAAGATCGATCACCGGAAGTTTCACAGAGAAACGCGCCGGCGGTATTACCGTTAATTTTTCATTTAATAAATAACTTCAACTAATCCGGAGAAAATCTTAATGACCAAAAAACTCCTGTTATCATTATTCTTAATGAGCACCATCCTGTTTCTTACAGGGTGCGACAACAAGGACAACCCACTGAACCCTGATGAGGGTAAACTTGTGATCACATCAACCCCGACCCTTGCTGATGTATATGTCGGTGGCACCAATTCCGGAAAGAAAACAGGCGATACCCTGACACTTCCCACAGGAACTTACAACATCACCCTGAAGAAAACCCTTTACAAGGATACCACTTTCACTGTGACCGTTGTAGCAAATCAGACTCTTTCAAGAGCGGTTACCCTTTCAGAAGCTTCTTTTACCGTCAGCTCAACACCTGCCGGCGCGAAGATATATCTGAACGGTGTTAACACGGGAAGCATCACCCCATCAGGCATCCGCCTTGCTGTTGGTACAAACACCATTACCCTTACCCTCGCGGGATATGCTGACACCACTTTCACAGTGCCTGCTGACTCAGCCAACAAGAGTGTAGCCATCACAATGACTGCTCTCAACTATGTTGAGTACACCTCCGTGAAGATCTATGAATCATTCTCAACTTCCAACGTACCGAGCGGACTTATCCTCTCAGTTGGAAGGGCTTCGAACATCGGTTCAGGCGTGAGCAAAGACTCTGTTGATATCTACTACAGAACTGCCGGTTACCTCATTTCATCAGCGAAAGACTTCAACCTCCCGAGAGAGACATTCTTCAAACTCGGAACAGGAGCAAATCTTACTGATGGTGAAGACTCACCTCTAAAAGATGCTTCATGGGCACTCAGTGTCGGTGACAGGGAAACCAACTACTTCTTCATGTACACTGCTGATCAGAACTACGCGAAGATGAAGATCACCGGTTACGGTGGCGGTACTTCCGTTTCCGATCCTGCTTATGTTGAGCTTCGCTGGTTCTATAACAAAACGAAGAACGACAGAAGATTTTAGTGGTTGGTCCGCCGCGGCGGATCAGAGGTTAGAGGTCAGTATTCCCTGAATCGAGCCAACCATCTTTATATTTAAAAGCTGCTTCTGAAAAGGGGCAGCTTTTTTTTATTTTTGCATCTGAATTAAATCGACTTTCACCGGAGAAAATATTTATGACGCGCGCAGCACTTCTGTTTATACTTCTGATCACGATGGTTAGTGCACAGGCACCAGTGGCAAGCAAGGTTGAACCACCAAACTGGTGGGTTGGCATGAAGCAGAACCATATCCAGTTGATGGTTTACGGTGAAGACCTGCTTGGAGCCACAGCCACTTCTTCCTCCGGAATTACAGTAAAACGCACCCGGAGCTTCAACGATAATTACCTCTTTATTGATATCGAAGTGGAACCTGACGCTAAACCGGGAATTCACCCGATCGAGATAAAAAACCACGATATTACCACCCGTATCGATTATGAGATCAGACAAAGAACCGGTAAACAGCCTACCGGCTTTTCACCTGCAGATGTGATATATCTTGTAATGCCCGACAGATTCGTGAACGGTGATACGGGGAACGACTCTGTTCCCGGCCTTTCAGAAGCAGTGGATAGGGGGTTTTTCGACGGGCGACACGGCGGCGACCTTCAAGGTATAATTAACAAACTTGATTACATTAAAGAAACCGGCTTCACAGCGTTATGGCTAACTCCCGTGGTTGAAAACAATACTTTCAGAAGTTATCACGGCTACTCGGCTACAGATTTTTATAATGTTGACGCCCGGCTTGGCACCAACGATCTTTACAGGAAGATGGTTGAGGAGGCACAGAAGAGAGGGCTAAAAGTAATACTTGATCATGTGGCAAATCACTTCAGCAAAGATCATATCTGGATATCTCAATTGCCTCATCCGGGGTGGATAAACGGATCGATCAAGAACCCGCCACCGCCGGTGCACCACAAACAGGTTTTCTCTGATATCCATGGCGACAGTTCCACAATCAAAAAAGTGGTGGAGGGATGGTTTACCGATTACATGCCGGATTTTAACCAAACAAATGAATTTGTTGCCAATTATATCATCCAAAACACTCTCTGGTGGGTGGAATTTGCGGGACTTGACGGTATCCGCGAAGATACTTACCCCTACAACCACGAAGGATTCATGGCAGAGTGGGCGAGGGTGATTAAAGA
>JAEYUD010000073.1 GCA_023433685.1 Bacteroidota bacterium | reverse complement strand
GCTAAATTGGAGGAGAGAAACCTAAAACTTCTAAACGCTAAATTACTAAGAATGAAGGCTAATCACTATGACGGACCTTCTACATTATCTGTTTAATAATTTATTCCTTTTTCCGCTGAACCAATATAGCTTATTTAAAGAAAATTTTTAAATAGTATTTCAAATCGACATTAGAAATCAAATTTATGATATTTTCGCCACAAAATAGCTACAAGCTTCGGAGATATCTTCCTTATGTAATTCATTTTGCAATAGACTTTTTTCTGTATGTATTTTGAGTTGAGATTCAGGAAAATGAAATTCGCTACTCGATTTCAAAGTCCCTCAAGTAAGTCATCCTTTATGTTATTTTGTACCTCAATAGACTCTTTCTCTAAGTATTCCCTAATTTTCAGAAAATCAGGATAACAATGACCTATTACTCCCCGATCTGCATTCAAAACTTCAAACTGTTGAAACTTCCAAAAACAATTTGAGATTATGTGAAAATCAGTGGGATTATTTAATGGGTTATCAATATCCTCATTGAGAGGAAGAAGTTTTTTTTCGGAGATGGAGAAATTTAACTTCACTTTATCCATTCTGACTTTATTTTGCTCTACAGCAGTATTATTAATAGAGCTATCGTTCCGTGTTGAAACCAGAGTAAGTTCAATCTCAGGTATCCTGAAAGTTTGTCTACCAACTTCTTCAACAAATGTAAAGATTTCTAAATGCATATCAAATAGAAGATGCATCAATCGGGCTTCCAAGGTCAGATTGGAAATAAACCAAGGACTTGGGTCTACATAACCTGTTTGTCCCATTTCATGGATTTGACCTGCAAAAACGAAAAATTTTTTTTGCATTTTTTCCCATTCTTCATCCGTGCTATTCTCAAGAAGATAAATTGCACTTTTACGCCCAAAAGTTATTGCTCGTCGAAAATCAACAATTTTTGGGTCAAAATTAGAAAAACTTGTATAGGAACTTTCAAAATGCTCAATGAAACTTTTCAGCACTTTTGGAACTATACAACTCATGAATAACTCTTTATCGATTTCTGAGATAATCCGTATTATATCGTAATATTCAACCCTTTTCGATGAAGTAAACAATTTTTGCACAATCTCATACTTTCTACTATTGTTACAAATAAATTCTGCGCAAAAATAATCTTGAAATATTTTATGCTGCCATCTTAAATCCAATCCATCTTTTTGGAAGACTGGGAAAGAAATAAGTAGTTCATCTATCAATTCCTCTGTTTTACAATTCATGCTTTGACTTTTAAAGTAATGCTCTACTTGGTCTCTTAGTTCGTTTGAAGTGAAAAGTGGTGATCCTTTTTTTAAGGAAAAAAATGCAAGCCAGGTCATCAATCCTTTAACACATCCAACACCGAGCTCACTTATATGTGGTCTTATGAACCCTAATTTTGAATAATCATGCTCTTTTATGTAGATTTCCAATATTCTGTTTATCAGTTCCTGCGTTTCGGAAGGTAATTTCTTTGTGTGATAATACACATTGTAAACCATTGTTACAAGTATTGGGTTAGAAATAAGCGTTCTAAATAAGTAGTTGTTGTAACCTAATTCTCTCGATACTTGTGGAGCGATTGAACAGCTTGTAAGTTTGTCATATTTATTTAACAAGCTGTCAGCCTGTTCCTTCTGGAATGGTTTTATCGAATACCTTTGGAAGTCGGAAAACGAAGTCAAAATTCTATCTTCTCGTGAAGCAATTACAAAAATGTTTGACGACGTCTTGGAGATGAAATTCTTTAAATCCTCAATTATTATTCTTTTATTCGAAAATGCAATTTCATCAATTCCATCAAATAGAACTACAAATCGCCCCGATTCAAGCAATTGCAGAATAATTTCCTTATTTACTGTTTTTGTAATCTGGTCAAATTGTTGATAAATCTCATCCAATACACCGTTTGAAGTTGTCAGTTTCCTAAGATTAATAAGGATGGGGCATGAAAGCGATTTTTCTATGCAAGATAACCCTATCATCTTTAAGAGAGTGGTTTTCCCCATACCCCCACCACTAATAAACATGATTCTTGTTCTCTCTAAATTTAGAATCTCTGACCCATATTTAATTTCAATTTGCGTCTTTTGTTGTAAATCTACGATTTGAAGAGGTGTGTACACATCTTCAAGTCGCACAGCAGCGGTTTCGCCTATTAAAGTATCCGACAAGGAAAGTGAATCATAAGTTCTGGTAAGATAATCAGACAAATTCTTTTCCAAATATTTACTAACATCTCCATCTTCAATCTGTTTTTCATTAAAATATTGTTTAAAGGCCAATAACTGGGGCTTTACATAATCAGATATTATCGTCTTTGTAATTTCAGTAATTGATGTGAGAACAATTGAGGAGATAATTGGGTCCATATAAGCCTTGTCTAATTTTTTATAATTACATTTTATTTCATATTGAATGTCGTTGATTTAACTTTAATTTAGTTTCCTTTAGGAGAAAATTATTGTCAATATTTAACTTTTATCTAATCTAAAGGAGTGTATTGGTTCAGCGGAAAACGGAATAAATTATTAAACAGATAATGTAGAAGGTCCGTCATAGTGATTAGCCTTCATTCTTAGTAATTTAGCGTTTAGAAGTTTTAGGTTTCTCTCCTCCAATTTAGCACGAAAGCGGTTTAAAAAAAAATCTTCAGGTGTTAGGAAGAAAAGGGAGTGTCAGTAGTTTTGTGTAATTGGTAGGGATCTAAAGTTTGGTAGGAGCTTAGGAACCATATTTTTGGGTACAGTCAAAAAATTTCCAAATATTAAAACATTCTACACAATATCGAAGAGCTATTCAGAAAGGGATACACCCGGTTTCGAAAGTTACTCTTAATCCAGGTTGAGACTTTAAATATGTAACCAAAATAAATGTAATACTATTTAAGAGTTGAAAACTACTCAGCGCACTTCATTACCTGACATCTCAAGACTTTTTACCGGAAGTCTGATCAAAGTATTGCGGAAAGAAAAAATCAATTTTACTAGGTTCATTTAAAAAGATTAGAAAAAATCTTGGACACTATGCATAATTTTATTTTAAATAGCTATTAAACAAATAATCATCGATCCAATAAAGAAGTCTCTTGTTTTCACCGTTAAAAATCAGATTGGTAAAAGTTTTGGGAAAATTTGCAAAACCTGTGTAAGCACCGTAAAGTAAAAATGCAATTTGCTTGTGCTGAATGCCTTTTGTTATCAGCAGTTTGTTGATTTGGTCATGACCTTGCAATTTCATGAAAAACACAATAATGTTTGCAAGAACATCGTTTTTCGGAAATTCAAAACTGTCCGATTTACCAGAGCGGTATGCGTAATAATCTCGTAAAGTTTTCTTGAAATCGCTTTCAGGTAAATGTTTTCCAACTTCTGCAATGATTTCCAAAATATTTTCTTCTGAATAATTCCCGAGTCGTCCCTGAGGAGATGATAAAACTGCATTTAACGAAATTTTCAATAGCTCAATTTCCCGTTCTGAAAGCTTGTTAGACAAAGAATTTGGTAGTTGAATTGCAAAATCGTTGTATGCTTTCATCTTTTCATGATAGTGACCGGTCAACAAATCTAAATCAATTTGAAATGCAATATCTGGCAATTCGCTTTCTTTGTTATTTTTTGAAAGGAAATAGTTATTAGCTCGTTTTACTAAATCATTCAAGTGTTCGGTAATGCGGTTGAATTGCTCGTTAATTGAAGCGTCAAAGGGAGTTCCCCCTTCTTGGAGGTTTTTTATCCTATTTTCAATAATATTAACTTTGTTTTTTAATTCTTTGTATTCACTATCACTCTTCTCATACTCCTCTATAATACGCTTCAATTCTCGTTTGCGATAATATTTCTCGGGATTGTCGTCTTTTTTGTAATAGTCTCGAATCTTACCTTTTGCCTCTCCTCTATTTTTTTCTTCCTGTTTTATATTTTCAATTTCTTCTTTCAAAGGTGCAATATTGTGCTCACATTCGTACTCATATACTTCTCTTCGAGCTTGTTCTAAATTTTCTTGTTCTGTTATATAATCTCGTTTGTTACTTGGACTTTTTTGTCTTAAAAGTACCTCGCAACGCATTTTATTCAGATTATCAACTTCCTGCAATCTTAAAGTAAGGGTACTGAATACATCAGAGGTTTTGTTGTCGAATTGCTTTTTGAATTTATCTTCGCAATCACGGATTTGTTTTTTAACATTAAGAAGCCATAAGTTTGAATATTGGTCAGACAAAGCAATGTCGGTATGAACGCCACCGATTGTATTTTTGAGGTTATTTAAATCAGAAACTAATCCTTGCTCGTTCTCTCCTAAAGTGCCAAGCGCACCGATAACATATCCATAAATCAGTCCTTTGATCTGATTAAAAGCCTTATCAAAAAATGGCTCTATTTCGCGTTGCTCCGAAAGAATACTTGGTTGAAATGCGACTTTGTTTGATTGTTTTAATTTGTTTCTAGAAACAACAAAGTGTTCCGTTTTATATTTATTAACAGTTTTAACTTCCAGGAGCATCAATTGTTGATTTATGAACTCATTTAATTTTTCTTCATTCTTAAAATGCACTTTGAACAGTTCGTTTCGCAAATATATTGTTTTATAGTATTCGCTGTAGCCATCTTTTGTGTCAAGCATTGCTGTTCGATTTAACAGTTCTGGATAAATTTCAATGATAATCTCACTTGCAACTGGCGCATCAAACATCACGAGGAAATTGGTATCTTCAAATATTTCTTCGTTGCGATTTACTGGGTTGCCAAAGTCACGAACTGAATAAAACGAAATGGGAGATATGCTCTCAGAGGTAAAAATTTCGTTTAAGTTCCATAGATTTATCGGCAACCAGAAACGAGTTGTTGATTTTTTCTTAGCCATATTACTGTAAGATTACATCATTAGAATTTATATTCTTCAATAAGTTTGTGAGTCTACGCGAGTAAGTTATGAAAACTCGATAGCTCGAACGAGTTACTGCCACATAAAATGGATTTCGCTCTAAGCCCTTATCGTCATCGGCAAAAGGAATGAAAACATTGTCAAATTCTGTTCCCTTTCCGGCGTGATATGTTAGAATTGCGGGCAGATCATGGTTTGTAAAATCAAGTGTATCAATTCGCTTGAATTTACGATTGCCGAATGGGGTAACACCGATATCAATAGATAGCCGAACTTGCGTGCCTATGTTATGTGCGGAGAAAAATTTGTGAAGCTTCATCACATCATCCTCTCTTGGCAATAAAATTGCAACATCATCCATCCCCTCTGTTCGGATTCTGTTCAAAATGAATTGCATTTCTTCTTCTTCGGAGTTGCATTTTTTGATTATAGGCTTTGGAAATGATGGGTAATCACTATTACCGTTGTTTTTCCGATTGTTTGTTAGCAGATCAACATGTGGTTGAGGTATCGTTTGGGCGACTTTTGCGATTGTTCTTGGGACTCGATAGTTGAATCCAAGATTGAGAATTGGAAATTTGAAATTACTTGCAACATCCTCTATCATGCAGAAACGATCTTTGTAAATACGCTGGTTTGTATCGCCAAATATAGTTATAGATTTTCTAGCTTCGGGAATGAAATAATTACTATATGTATGGAGTGAAAAGTCTTGTCCTTCGTCAACGATTACATGATTGACAACAACTTTATCTCTGTATAAATAGCCCGCAGGAATGAAAACAAATTTTGTTTCATCGTTTAGGTCAAATCTAAATTGAGTAAGTTGTATTTGTTTGAACCATCTTGCTCTGCGATAAAATGTGTAGTAGAATTTATCATCAACCCAATCATCAAAATCAATAGAGACTTCTAAAGGATTTGAAATATTGGAAACCGAGTAATTTAAGAATTTCCCATTTTGCAAACACTCGTCATGCTTCTCCCGTGATATAAAGAATTTTAATCCTTCGGAGGTTTTAAGAATCAGCAAATCACCATTTAATCTGTCGGGGCTACTACCTGCCAAACAAAATACATCACCAGAAACGCCTACACCTC
Organism: Bacteroidota bacterium; assembly: GCA_023433685.1. Lineage (GTDB taxonomy): Bacteria > Bacteroidota > Ignavibacteria > Ignavibacteriales > Ignavibacteriaceae > UTCHB3. Next base: position 61,886 of record JAEYUD010000073.1, on the reverse strand, counting down.
TGTTAATCCAAGACCATTCGTGGACAACTCTGTCTTTGTCAAGTCCGAGCTCATTCAGTCCGTAACGAATCATTTTTGCTAAAGCTATCGTATAAACCACAATGACAAATGTGTTATCATTTGCTTGGTTTGCACGGTAGATTGCCATGTTCGTTTTTCCGCTGCCAGCAGCGCCCTTAACTACCAAATTTTGAGTAATAGGAACTTTCAACACTTCTTGTTGTGAAGTGTCAGGATTTGTAATAAACCAATTTTCTAAACGCATATTTGACCACCTTTTGTTGAATTTAAGATTTGTTTTAACAATTAGGAATCTTCATATAAATATTTAAAATCACGGTATCCCAATTTCTGATTAACCCTGATAAAATCTACGCAGATTTTTTAATCTGTCTAAATTTTTCTCTATTTTCTGAAAAAAAGTTGTTGTCATTGTTAAAAGATTCAACAACCCAATCAATAAAGGCATCGCTATACTGTGATGAGCCAGATATTGGATGATAATAAAATTCTTGTTTTTCATCAATATCGAATAATGTCCTGATGACTGTCAGGTCATACATTTTGATTTTGTTTTGTTCGCCAATTCGACTATTTATTAAATTTACGGTTTCAGTTGCACGATGAGGACAAATTTCATCTGGCTCTATCAACTTAGCTACAGGGGCATTAGGGTCATTCGTGATTCGAGTTTTTACCTCAACAACGCTCACATCCGTTGTTTTTCGGTCAATTGGAGAAACTTCCCCTTTTAACTCCAACACGGGAATTCCACCTTCTTTGAATGTACCTTGATTAATAAATTTTAATTTTGGAAGTAACGTCTTATCAATCACAAAGGAACCTGCTTGCCCTTTTACTTCCCCTTTGAGAATATCGAATATTGCAGCATTTTCCACACCGACCTCTGATATTCTCTCTAAAATCCGTTTATAAAGGAACCGTTCTTTTTCTTTAATATCTTCAATTAATTGCCGAAGTTCTGGATATTTAATTCTCTCGGTTCTGGCACTATAACGAAAGTAGATATCTGACTCTTTTAGATCCCCATCATTTTTAATGCAAACCACAGGTTTGTTCGTTGCCTGGTGTACAACTACAATACCGGCATTTTTTCGATTGACTGTGTAAACAAATTTCTCAAAAATTATCTCAGGGGCAAATACACTATTCAAATATTCTGTAATTCTGGACTCATCGAATCTCTCAAAATTTTCACTTTGAAGTCCTACGAAATCATGCGGGTTATCTTTCACTCCAAAAACAAGTATTCCCCCGATACTATTTGCAAAGGCAGCTATGCTTTTAGCATATTTATCCTTTGAACTCCAATTAAATGTTTCCTTGAATTCCAGCGTTTTGCTTTCTCTTGAAACGATTCTATCCTGAATAGTAGCATGAAATGAAAACACTTTGGTTAAATCCAACATATTACTTCACCTAACATTAAATATTTGAAATATTCTTAGTGTAAGAACAAAGTTTAAATGAACCTTTTATATTTCTTGCAAATTAATCTTGCCTAAACGCCCTCTGCAACTCTGCCTGAAAATTGTCTTCCAGTTCTTTTAATTGGGATTGCATTTTTTGTTTAAGTGAATCAACTCCGAAAATTAATTTCCCAAACTTTTGCTGAAGTTGCATGGGAGGTAGTGGAATTGTAAATTTTTTAATTTCAACCAAGTGCAAATCTGGTACGCCTGCACCCTTTACTGATTTATCAGCTTGTCTCTTCACAAAACTACTATTTAGAACTGCTTTAAGATATGCTGGGTCTATTAAATCTTTATTTGGTTTTATTAAGGATACGCTTACATATAAACTAAATTCGTTTTTTGTATCAACTATGCAAGCCCTCCCATATGTTGCTCCAACCTTAGTATATAAGATATCGTTAAATTCAGCTTTACAACGCTTGGTAAAAATTTGGTGATCAGCTACTGAAATGAACTTACAATCATCGAATAAAAGTTTTGTGGTCGTGATATTTTTTACTGAAATAAAAGGAATCCCAGTTTCTGTATATTTTGGTTTAGCATGAACACCATCAGTAATTTTAAGAGCTAACTTTTCTAAGCTTACCAATGGAATATTTTTCTCATCCGAATTATTTATAAACATGCTAAAGAAAATCGAATTAACATAATCATCCAAATACGCAAGTGCCTGTTTCCGTTTTTCAATGAGCGATTGTGCCAGATCAAGAATTTTTACGATGCGGTGCTGTTCTTCGATTGGGGGGAGGGGAATCGGGTATTCTTTCACGATCGTTGCAGATATATTTTGAAGAGCCACTCCTCGTGCTAATCCGATAAGTTCAGATTTTGAAAACTCTAGCCAGTACTTTAAATACTTAAAGTATAGGACTTCCGGGTTTTTCGGAATGAGACCCAAAATTGCTTGATTTGTTGACATCTCTCTTCCAGCAATCGCAGTCTTACCAACAGAGCCGTAAAGTGCTAAAAAGATTGTATCCTGTTTAAATATTTTGTTATTGATGGATTTAAGACCCTCTTGGGTTATTGATTCTTTAGTCGTGAAAAGATAACCGCCTTCGGCAGTATCAATATCCCCAATTTTTGCCCACGGGATGTCCCCACCATAATATCCTTCAATACCCCGGCGAGGCGTTCCTCCGCTAAACACTTTACAAGTATCGCCTATTTTTATTAGTGGGCTTTCCGATCTCATAACCCCTTCAACTCATTGATCCCCAGAACGATCTCATTCTCAAGAGCCTCAATTTTAGCCAAAATCACCGCCGGGTCTTCATAAACAACCTCTTTATATTCTGTAACTTTGTACCGGTTGATACTTAAATCGAGGTCGTTATTTTCAATTTCTGATTTTTCAACGAAGAAGAATTTGCTGCCTCTGTCATTTTCGGTCTGTTCAGTTCTTTTGTTCCATTTGGCAACGATGTCGCTCAGATCGTTGGCATCGATTTTATTCCGCTTGTCGTCGAGGCTGTAGCCATCGGCCTGCATATCATAAAACCAGACTTTTTCGGTTACACCTCCTTTAACAAAAACCAGAATGGCGGTACTAACCCCGGCATAAGGTTTGAATATTCCACTCGGCATCGAAATGATCCCCTGAAGTTCACAATCATCAAGGAGCATTTTTCTCGCCTGTTTATGGGCGTTGCTCGAACCGAATAAAACTCCGTCAGGGACAATAACCCCTGCCCTTCCGCCAATTTTTAAGGAATGGATGATCCGGTCCAAAAACAACAATTCGGTTTTTGTGGTTTGCAGCGATAGAGACTCGTTGATATCCCCCTTGTCGATGCTCCCCTTGAACGGGGGATTTGCCATGATCACATCGTAGATCCCGTCCTCATTATAGTATTTGGAGAGTGTGTCCTTCTGTTCAATATTTGGGTTTGAGATGCCATGCATCATCAGATTCATCAGTGCAATGCGAACCATGCTTTCATCGGTATCATAACCGTAAAAAGTCTTCTCCTTTAGATGATTCCACTGTCTTTCATCCGTGAGTTTGTCGCCAAGCAGACCGCGCGCCAATCCGTTTTCGTCAACCTGTCGATTTTGCTCACTCGTAAATTGTGTGATGATATGTTGATATGCACCCAATAAAAAGCCGGCTGTTCCTGCCGCGGGGTCACATATGGTATCGCCCAACTTTGGGTTTACCAGCTCACACATAAGTTGAATTATATGTCTTGGGGTTCTGAACTGACCAAGCTTACCCGCGGTAGTGATCTCGGAGAGTAAAAACTCGTAGAGGTCGCCCTGAGTATCCTGAAAACCCTGCCCTTCCAACTGTTGTTTTAAAATCTCTTCAAAAATTTCATCGATAATTGATACAGCTTCAACCAGGAGAGAGGGCTTCGATATGATAAAAACAGCATTGGTCATGTGTTTTGCAAAAGGAGAATCATCTTTTCCTAATTTTTTAAGGAAGGGAAAGACACTATTCTGAATATGGTCTCGCATTTCTCCCCCCTCCATATGTCTAAAATGGCTCCACCTCAGGACCTCTTTTTCTCCTTCAAAAAGAGATTGATAAGATTCTCCCGTAAAATCTGAATCCTGTTTCTTTTTAATATCAAGCTCGTCTAAGCGTTTCATAAACAGCAGATACGAAATTTGTTCAATTGCAGTGAGAGGATTTGCAATTCCCCCGCTCCAGAATTTATCCCATAAATTATTGATAGAAGATTTTAGAGTCTGGTTAAGCATAGTTTAAAATTCTGTCGGTTAATTGTAATATTTCTTGTTGTAATTGATGGTCAAACAGCCCCAGGAAGCCGTTGTTGTGGAATTTTGTGAATGGCTCCGAGACCAGATCCTTTTTAGACAACTCCCCATTTTCAATAATAAATGATTGAAGAGTCTGAATAAATTGGAGCTGTTTCGTAGTCAAATTATTGTGTTCGGCAATGAACCCGTCAAACGCGGTCGTAACCTTTTCCGGGAATGTTACCAATCCACTAACCCCCAAGATATATTTGATCAGGTCGAGAAACTTGACTTTTCTTGCTTCGTAAGCCTTTTGTAAATTTTCCTCCGTGGGATACGGGTCATTTGCTTGAAGTGTAGCCGCGAGTTGATTAATCTCTTCTTCGGTTATGCTTTCACCCGCCTTGATTTTGCGAAGTACGACATTTTTCTGTTCAAGGTTTTTAATAAGAGCCTCAACCCGTTCACGATATTTTTGAACTGTGATTCTTTCGTGTTCGGGACCAAATTTAATGTAGCCTTTTTCATGTATGACATCCTGCAGATCGAGAGAAATTTGATTTTGTTTTAGAGGGTCTCGAAATTTCATCAGAGGACCCAATTTATCGATCAGGATATTTAGTTCCGGCTCCCCTGCTTTTTGCAGATAATTACCCGTCATTACAGAATTGATCAAATCCTTCTGTTTGGCGACCACATTTACATTCAATGGAAGATCGGCGACCATTTCGATTATTGCTTCTTCCGCCCCGGAAAGCAACACTTCCCTTAATTTTTTATCCTGCAATTCATCAATTTTGACGATCGAATATTTCAGTACCTTCAATTCAAAATACATGGCATCATAATCTTCACCCGAACGGGTACGCATAAGAGGGGCTATTTCTTTCTGAAGGAACTCCGTTTTATCTTTCGTCAGATCCGACCAGTAATTATCGTCGATCTTGTCAAGTTTGGATTTTGCTTCGAGGATAACCACATTATTTTGAGGCAGTAAGGCGATTTCAGCTTTTAACTTTGTTATGCAATCTTCGACGATGAGGGTCTTTTTTAATGACCGCGCCAATAATAATTTTTGCAAACGGGTTAAGAACAATCTGACGGGCAAAGGGACGGATTGATTCTCGGTTTTCCCTCCTGGCTGCATCTTAAAATAGTCAAAGTTCCCCCAGCAGTCGATGATCAAAAACTTCTCTTTTGTTTTGCACCAGGGTTTAATTTTTTTTGGTTCAAGCAAGCGGGTTCCCCGTCCGATCATCTGCCAAAATTTTGTATAAGAAAAGACAGGTTTGGCAAATACAAGATTAACCAACTCCCTGACATCAAGACCTGTATCGAGCATATCTACACTGATAGCGATGCGGGGGAAGTTTTTATTCACAAACTGATCGAGCAACCCACCTTTGCCGTAAGCCTTGGGGTCTTCGGATACAATTACTTTCGCGATTTCACCTTTATGTTGAGGGAACAGTTTGTCAAAAACTTCCTTAAGTCTTTGGGCATGAGCAATGGTCATTGCAAAAAATATCGTTTTCCCGGGGAGATTTCCAACTTCATCCTTTATGCACTCTTGCATAAACTCCCTGACGATCAGGGTGTTGGTGTCAAGATTTGTGACATTCTTCTCAATATCGGTGTTCGCGTAATTTATTTCATCAGGGTTTTTCCCTTCTGTAGCTAACCGTTTTAGATCCTCACCCGAAAGTGTCCCTTTATTTATCCCCAGCTCTAAAAACTTTGTTCTGATTTTCAGGACCTCAAAATCGCAGAGATAGGGAGGATTGTTTTTTAACGCCTCTTCATACGAATACGCGAAGGTCGGGAGTCCGTCTTCGCACTCGAACAACTTAAATGTATTCCGTTCGAGGGCATCCTTGGGGGTGGCTGTTAAACCAACCTGAAGCGCGTCAAAATAGTCGAATATGTTTTTGTAAACATTGTAGATCGACCTGTGACTTTCGTCTGCGACCACCAGATCAAAAAAGTGGGGGCTTAACCTCAGCTCTTCATCTTCAATAATATTCAGCATTGTCTGGTATGTTGTAACATAAACCCGGCGGTTCGTGGCAAATTTGGTTTCGTCGCGTTGGGGCCAAAGAGGCGCGCTTGGCAAATACTCCTTGAAGGCATCAAGAGCCTGATTTCGCAGGGCGATTCTATCAACGAGGAACAAAACCCTCTGAACCCGGTTTGTTCTCATCAGCACATCGATCATCGAGACGCAGGTGCGGGTTTTTCCGGTACCAGTTGCCATAACCAGAAGGAATTTCCTTTTCGCATGGTCGATACCTTCAAAAACGGAGCGGATCGCCTCAATTTGATATGGTCTGCCACTAATGTCACTGTTGATAAGTTCTTTGGAGAGAGGTTTTTCGTGTTCGCGCAGGAACATTAACCTTTCAAGGTCTTTTTTTGTAGGGAATCCATAAACTTTGCGAGGGGGGTATTTTTCTGTATCCCAGAAATAGATATCATGACCGTTGGTGTAGAAAACGAACGGGAGTTTGCAATTTAATTGAGCCTGTATGTTTTTCGCGTATTGTTTTGCCTGTTCCTGGCCAATTCTTGCGTCACGGGAGGATTTCTTGGCTTCTACCACCGCCAGAGGATACCCATCATCACCGAGGAGGGCATAATCGGCATATTGTTGCCCATCATATGTATGCTCCGGTTCAGAAACGGAATCGAACTTTTCATACTTTATACCCATCTCGGATTTAACCTGAGAAGGGTTCTTTACATCCCAGCCTGCTTTGGCAAGCCGCAGGTCAATAATCTCCTGACGGGTCTTGGCTTCATTCATATTAAAATTCGATATTTTAGAATGATGCAATTTATGAATAATATTGGAATATTTGTATACTACCCATCCTCTGTATCGGTTTGGTGAGAGAACACTTCACTCAATTTGGGTATATTTCGTTTCAAGGAATTACTTTTCAGCCAATCGTTTTGAGTGGACCGCACAATGAAAAAATTATCATTAATCATACTGGTATTTGCCCTGATGTCACAGACAGATATTGCACAAAACAAAACCGCAAACTCATCAAATCCATTCTTCATAGAGTGGAAAACCCCGTTTGGGACACCTCCTTTCAGCCTCATTAAACTGGAACACTTCCTCCCGGCTTACGAAGAGGGGATAAAAGAACAGAAGGCCGAGATCGAGAGAATTGTAGCCGGTCGTGAAGTGCCGAACTTTAAGAACACGATCGAAGCACTGGAGCTTACAGGCTCGCTTCTAACGAAGGTTGACCGGGTGTTCATGAACTTAGTGCAGACGATTACCAATGATGAAATGCAGGCGGTATCTGAAAAAGTGGCTTTGATGAACGCCCGCCACAGGGACGATATCTACCTGAATGAAGGCCTGTTCAAGAGAATTAAAACCGTCTATGACAACAGAGCCAAAGAAAATCTGACCACCGAACAGCAGATACTTTTGACCAATTACTACCTCGATTTCGTTAGAGGTGGCGCCAACCTGAACGAAAAAGAGAAGGAGAAACTCCGTGCTATAAATGAGGAGCTCTCCAAGTTGAACGTTCTCTTCGGCGACAATGTGAGGAAAGAGAATTCGAAGTTCAAACTTGTTGTGGAAAACAAGGCTGATCTCGCCGGGTTGACGCAAGATATGATATCCGCTGCCGCCGCGAAAGCTGAAGAAGCAGGACTGAATGGGAAGTGGCTGTTTACGATCGACAAGCCGACACTTCTGCCTTTCCTGGAGCTCTCACAGAACCGTGCTCTCCGCGAAAAGATGTATAAAGCATATATGAACCGCGGCAACAACAATGATGAGCTTGACAACAAGAAGGTGCTCGCGAAGATAGTTTCGCTCAGGGTTCAGAAGGCTCAGTTGCTCGGTTATAAAACCTATGCTGATTTTGTTCTCGAGAAAAAGATGGCGAAAACCCCAGAAAAAGCATATAAATTTCTGTATGATGTCTGGAAACCAACTCTTAAGAAAGCTCAGGAAGAGGTTGCCGATATGCAGGCCATAGCGGATAAAGAAGGCAATAAAATCAAGATCGAGCCTTGGGACTGGTGGTTTTACGCCGCGAAAGTGAAAAAAGCGAAATATGACCTCGACGAGTCTGTTCTGAGACCCTGGTTCAAGCTGGAAAATGTTGTTAACGGTGTGTTTCAGGTCGCCACAAAGCTGTTCGGGCTTCAGTTTGTGCCCAGACCGGATATCGAAGTTTACCATCCTGATGTGAAGGCATTTGAAGTCAGGGAGGCTGACGGGAAGCACGTGGGGATTCTTTACACCGATTATTACCCGCGTGACAGCAAGAACAATGGTGCATGGTGTGAGAATTTCAGACTTCAGTCGAATATTAATGGCGATTTTATTACGCCAATAGTGGTTAATGTGGGTAATTTTTCAAAACCGACGGCTGACAAGCCGGCGCTGATAAGTCTGGATGAAACCCTTACCCTCTTCCACGAGTTTGGACACGCGCTGCACTTCCTTTTACCCAAAGTTGTTTATCCCGGTTCATCCTCTGTACCGTCTGATTTTGTTGAAATGCCATCGCAGATCATGGAGAAGTGGGCGCTTCAGCCTGAAGTGTTGAGGATGTACGCGAAACACTTTCAGACCGGGCAGGTGATACCTGATTCGCTGATTGAGAAGCTAAACCGTTCGGGCAAGTTCAACCAGGGATTTGAGACGGGTGAGTACATTGCCGCTTCGATACTTGACATGGACTGGCATACACTCTCCGATCCCGCGGAGCAGGATGTTCCAAAATTTGAGGCAAACTCGCTGAAGCACATGGGGATAATCCCCGAATTTCTACCGAGGTACATGAGCACCAACTTCCTTCACATCGCCACATGGGGATATGAAGCCGGCTACTACAGCTACCTTTGGGCAGCAGTTCTCGACGCGGATGCCTTCGAAGCCTTCATGGAACACGGTTTGTTTGATCAGAAAACGGCCTCCGCCTACAGAAAATACATCCTCGAACCCCTCGGAAGTGTAGATCTGATGGAAAACTACAAACTCTTCCGCGGCCGTGAACCAAAGGTTGACGCGCTGTTAAAATCCAGAGGGTTGGAGTAGGGGGTAGAATTGTTTTTTGAAAAAAGGAGGATTTCACAGTCCTCCTTTTTTGGTTTAAAGAATTTTAAGAGGGTTATTGGTGTAATGTGTTAACTGCGCTTGCGTACTGATTCAGTAGCGTTTTAAAGATTATTTCCACCGGTACTATCTCCTTCACCAGGCCTGAAGACTGCCCGGCTTCGAGCATGCCTTCTTCGAAGTTGCCTTCGAAGATGCCAAGCATTTCCCTCTTGCGGCCATGGATCTCATCCATTTCCTCTTTCGTGGCACCACGGGCTTCTGCTTCAAGAACCCGTTGCGTGAATGGATTTTTGAGCATGCGGGCCATTCCGACTTTCTTTAAGCCGAGAACCGTTCCGTTGTCCGGGGCCTCAACAACCATTTTCTTGTAAAATTCATTCGCGGAGGACTCAACAGATGAAGCGAAAAGGGTACCGATCTGAACCCCAGAGGCACCCAATGCAATGCACGCGGCTATCTGTCGGCCATCGGCGATTCCACCTGCCGCGATCACGGGGATTTCCAGTGCGTCAACTAATTGAGGAATAAGACAAAGCGTGGTGATCTCATCCGCTCCATTGTGTCCGCCCGCCTCGACACCTTCTCCAACTACCGCATCACAGCCAACCTCCTGGGCTTTGAGTCCTTGTTTGGTATTCGCGACCACATGAACAACTTTGGCACCTTTTGACTTGATCCTGTCGATGTACTTCCCGGGATGCCCGGCGGATGTGAAAACAATATCGATATTTTCCTCGAGCATCACATCTATCAGCGAAGGTGCATCCTCCCTGAGTTGCGGAAGGTTCACGCCAAACGGCTTTGATGTGGCAGCCCGGCACTTTCTGATATGCTCGCGAAGCAGCTCGGGCTTCATTGAGCCGGCACCTATGAGACCGAGCCCACCGCACTCAGATACCGCGGAGGCAAGTCTCCATCCGGAGACCCAAACCATCCCGCCGGAGACTATGGGGTATTTAATGTTGAAAAGTTCCGAAAGCAGGTTTATCATCGTAAACTCTTGAAATTTTGACAATGTCACACAGCATTATGCCGGCGACGCAGGTCACATTATAAAAAACAGGCAGATCAAATTTTTGAATTTCCCCCAAATTTTGCGAATTTGTATTTCAAAAATAATCTTTTAAGTTTACGATCAATTGGCAGATAATATTTCTCCTCTCCCTGGTACACGGTTTCACCGCCTCAAACAGAATCCGGTTTTATTACTGATTTTATGCGTGATATTAATTCGCTTAGCCGCATTTGTTTCACTTCAGCCATGGAATCCGGATGTGGAGAGCTCTGCAATTTTGATTTCGGACCAGAAAAGTTACCATGATCTGGCAGTATCAATTCTGGAAAACGGTTATGGGCAGCAGGCATATTGGATGCCCGGATGGCCCGCCTATATCGCCGTTATATACTCTCTATTTGGGATAAAACCATGGTTGGTTATCTTGTTTAATACTTTTCCGGGCGTGATAACCATTGTTGCATTTTACCATGCCGTCAAACGTCTGTTTGGTGACAAGATCGCCCTTGTAGCTTCGGTTTTATTGGCTTTTGATCCTCATCAGATCATCTACGGGCAATTTCTCTATTCAGAAAATCTCTTTTTACCCGTGATGATGCTGTTTCTTTACTTTTTCATTAGATTTATTGATGGTAAAAAGCTACAAGATCTTATCATTTCCGGTTTGTTTGCGGGAAGCCTGGTCTATATAAGGTCAGCAGCGCTGTATCTTCCTCTGATGCCATTGGTCATACTTCCATTTGTTATAAATGGCTCTGCGTTCGACCGGTTCAAAAAATTATTCATCTTTAGTCTTGTTGTTTTTCTTGTTCAAACACCTCTTTCATTAAAGAATTACATTGAGCAAGGGCGGTGGAAGCCCACAGCCAACGGAGGCTACAACCTCCTGTTTATCTATGCCGGATCGGTATATATGAATCAGTTGGGTTACTCACAACCGGAAGCGAACAAACTGCTCGTTGAAAAAGTGAACGCGATCACAGGGGGGAAACAGCTTAACCAATTTGAGTTCGAAGAAGTGGCAAATGATGTTGCAATTGATATTATCAAGCAATACCCTCTTGAGTACCTGCAAAATCATTTTTCCGGCTGTGTTAATATTTACACGTCACTCTCAACGTATAACCTTGCAACAATACTTGGGGCAGAGAAAAATACTGTTTTGAATCCTGAGAAGTATGGCAATTCGCATATAGGGATGGCATCAGACTTTGTACAGAACAAGCCGCCAGTGATTTTGATGTTGGGCGTTATATTGGGCTTTCTGTTGCTTCTTCAATACTCACTGGGTATAACCGGAATATATGTGTTATTAAAAGGCAGAAATTGGCCTGGATTAATTATGCCGCTCTCCTTTATCATTTATTTTACACTTGTAACCGGTGTGTTGGGAAGTTCTGCCAGGTTTAAGCTTCCAATCACACCTTACTACTTGATATTTTCAGCCATTGGATACAATTATATTAAAAATTACTTTTCACACAAGAAACAAACCGGTTAAAGTGGGGGTCTGAATGACTAAATTAAAAATGAAAATTGGGTTTAATATCGGGACGGTAATAGCAGCAGCAGTCCTCTTAAGATTAATTTTGTTTGTTATAATACAGCCATGGAACCTTGAGTTCGAGACCCACCAGTTATTCTATTACGACCCACAGGAATACCATGAACTTGCGAAAGCCATGCTCGGTTGGGATTTTCTTGACAACACCATCCGGACCCCCGGGTATCCTGTATTCATTGCGTTTTTTTACTGGATATTTGGCGTTAACCTTCCTTTGGTATATGCAGTTCAACTGATGCTGTCGGTTTTCTCGGTCTTTATGACTTATAAAATTGCCAGGATGTTTTTTGGTGAAAAGACATCATTAGTTGCGGGTTCGTTGCTTGCTTTAGATCCACATTTGATACTTTTCTCATTTAATTTGCTTTCAGAAGCACTTTTTATCCCGGTAATCCTGGTAATGACTTATTACCTTATAAAATATTATCAGACTGAAACACTCAAATACCTTTTAATTGCCACAGTTTTCATGGCCGCTTCTGCTTATATCCGGCCTGTAACGCTCTATTTGGCACCTGCCATGTTGCCGTTGTATTTGATTTTGGGAAAAGGCAGCTGGAAGCAAAAGCTGAAATCCTGGGGATTGATGACCGCGCTGTTCTTCGTGCTGCTTTCACCATGGTACATGAGGAACTATGTGAAATTTGACAGCTGGTCATTCTGCACTACCGGTGGTTACAATATCCTTTATGTGTACGCGGCATCCATTGATTATGCGAACAGGGATGGAGGTACCATGGATGAGGTGTGGAGTTCAATAGGAGGCAAGGTTGATTCGATTTCCGGAGGCCCTGGCGCCAATCCTTTTACGGTGGAGAAGGCACAGCGGGATATAGGATTGGAAATGATCAAAAAAGATCCTGTCACCTTGATCCAAAATCACTTCATCGGGGTATTTAATATCTTTTTCTCAATAAGCTCTTACAGAATATCCAAATTACTGGGAATTGAGGAAGTGCAACTGACCGGTTCTTATTACGGGGAAACAAATGTTTCAAAAATTGGGAGCTTCATTAAAGAGAAGGGTGTTTTTTCAATCTTCCTCACCGTGGCTTTTATGATATTGTTTGTTGTCGAATATTCAACCGCCATTCTGGGTGCAATTGTTCTCGCAAAAGAAAAGAATTATGTGCTGTTGTTTACATCTCTTTTCCTGTTGGTATATTTGTTGGGACTGACAGGACTATTTGGTTTCCAGGCAAGATTCAAGCTTCCACTTATGCCTTACTATCTTTTATTCAGCGCGTATGGCATGTTCACAATTAAAGAATGGTATATCAGGAGAAAAACCGCGTAGTTGGGTTGATGAATATTACATTAAGTGATTCCCCTATAATTGCCAGTGATCAGGAAAATAAATATCTTTGTTGTTCAACTTTTAAAATATTCCACGGATGAGAGCAATTATACCGGTGGCCGGAATCGGCAGCCGACTTAAACCACACACAAATACTGTTCCCAAAGTTTTACTGACGGTTGGTGATAAACCGATCCTGGGACATATATTGCAGAAACTTCTCGATTCCGGGGTTAATGAGGCGACGTTCGTTACGGGGCATCTTGGCTCAATGATAAGGAATTATGTCGAGAAGAATTTCCCACAAATGGACTCGATTTTTGTAGAGCAAAAAAAACAGGAGGGTCTCGGTCACGCCATTTATCAGGCTGCCCATACTTTCGGGAATGACGAAATATTCATCATTCTTGGGGATACTATCTTCGATGTTGATCTCGACATGGTATTCAGTCTCGGGAGCAGCGCGCTCGGCCTCAAACACGTTGATGACCCCCGCAGGTTCGGCGTGGCGATAATTCAGGATGGCAAGATAAAAGAGCTTGTTGAGAAACCTGAAGTGCCTCCTTCCAACATGGCAATTGTCGGCCTTTATTACATCAAAAATTCGCAAAGACTTGCCGAATGCCTTAAGCTCAATATCGAGAACAACATCCGCACACGCGGCGAGTTCCAATTGACCGATGCTCTTCAGAAGATGCTTGATCTTGGCGAGGAGATGGTGCCTTTTACCGTTGAAGGATGGTACGACTGTGGAAAACCTGAAACTTTATTGGAGACAAACAGGTTTTTATTATCGAAGGATCACGGATCTAACAGCGGCGACAAGGTGGTGATAATCCCGCCATGTTATGTCCATCCGAACACGGAGATAACCAATTCGGTTATCGGTCCGTTTGTAACAGTATCAGAAGGCGTAAAGATATCTGACTCTGTGGTAAAAAATTCGATAATAGGAATAAATGCAGAAGTGGAGCGATCGATTCTGGAAGACTCGCTGATCGGCGCCAATTCATTTTTAAGAGGGAAGTATACCCGGGTGAACACGGGTGACTCTTCCGAAATAGACTTTAACTAAACAGTTCAAAACAAGGAAACAATCAAAGATGTCATTTTATTTCACATCTGAATCCGTGTCCGAAGGACACCCCGATAAACTGTGTGATGCCATTTCCGACGCGGTGCTTGACGCGATTTATGCTCAAGACCCCAACTCAAGAGTGGCTTGCGAAACCTATGCCACTACCGGTCTTGTTGTTGTCGGTGGCGAAATCACAACAAATGCTTACATTGATCTTCAGAAGATCGTAAGAGAAACAATTGAAGAGATCGGATACACCAAATCCGAGTATAAATTTGCCGCCGAAAGCGTTGGTATCGTTAACGTAATGCACGAACAGTCCGGCGATATCGCCATGGGTGTTGATACAGGTGGAGCCGGTGATCAGGGTATCATGTTCGGATTTGCCTGCGACCAGACCGAAGAACTGATGCCACTTCCTATCGTTCTTTCGCACAGGCTCGTTGAGAAACTTGCCGCCATCAGAAAAGAAGGCAAGATAATGAAGTGGTTGAGACCTGACTCCAAGTCACAGGTTACCGTTGAATATTCGGATGACAAAACACCTCTCAGAGTTGACGCGGTTGTTGTCTCCACCCAGCATGACAGTGATGTTGATCAGGAAACGATCAAAAACGAAGTTATTGAGCACGTTATTAAAACCGTTATTCCCGCAAATCTTCTCGACGCGAACACCAAATTCCACATCAACCCCACAGGAAGATTCGAGATCGGCGGACCGCACGGAGACACAGGTCTCACAGGCCGCAAGATCATCGTTGACACCTACGGTGGATGGGCTCCTCATGGTGGTGGTGCATTCTCCGGAAAAGATCCTTCCAAAGTTGACAGAAGCGCTACCTACGCCGCACGTCACATCGCCAAAAACGTGGTAGCAGCCGGACTCGCGAAAGAATGTCTCGTTCAGGTGGCTTACGCCATCGGCGTTGCCGAACCTGTTTCAGTTTTTGTAAACACCTATGGCACCGGCAAGATAGCCGATACAAAGATCGCTGAAATGATCACCAGAGAAGTTGACCTCACACCAAAAGGAATTATTGAGAGACTTCAGCTCAGAAGGCCTGTATACAAGGCTACCGCGGCTTACGGTCACTTCGGTAGAACCGGTGACGGCTTTACCTGGGAAAAACTTGACCTCGTAGACACGTTCAAGAAATACGCTAATTAATTGTTCACAATCAGATTACATGAAATCAGGAGTTTAATTTAATGGATCATAAAACAGGTCACTACAAGGTAAAAGACATTACGCTCGCCGATCAGGGAAGAATGAAGATCGAGTGGGCCGAGTCAAGAATGCCCGTAATGATGCAGATCAGAAAAGAAGTTGAGGTAACCAAACCTCTCGCCGGATACAGAATTGCCGGTTGCTTGCATGTTACAAAAGAAACCGCGGTTCTTATCGAGACCCTCTCCGCCGCGGGCGCCCAGGTATCCTGGTCAGGCTGCAACCCTCTTTCAACCCAGGATGACATCGCCGCGGCTCTCGCTGCCAACGGTACTGAAATTTACGCCTGGCACGGAATGAACGTTGAGGAGTTTTACTGGTGCATCGAGCGTACACTCGATATGAAACCGAACCTCACACTTGATGACGGTGCCGATCTTATCTTCACCGTTCACAACAAATTCCCTGAACTGATCCCGACCATCATCGGCGGAACAGAAGAAACCACAACCGGTGTACACAGACTCAGAGCAATGGCTGATGCCGGCGCGCTTAAGTACCCTGTTATCGCTGTTAACGATGCCGAAACCAAATGGGATTTCGACAACGTTTTTGGTACAGGTCAGTCATCGATCGACGGTATTCTCAGAGCCACTTCGATCCTCCTCGCGGGCAAAAACTTCGTTGTAGCCGGTTACGGTCACTGCGGAAGTGGTGTCGCGAAGAGAGCTCAGGGCTTGGGAGCCAACGTTATAGCCACCGAAGTAAAGCCAACCGCTGCTCTTAAAGCCACCCTCGAAGGAATGCGCGTTATGACGATGGATCAGGCTTCTGAAGTTGGTGACGTTTTCATTACAGCCACCGGTATTAAGGATATCATTGTCAAGAGACACTTCGAAAAAATGAAAGATGGTGCCATTATCTGCAACACCGGTCACTATGACTGCGAAATCAACATCGACGATCTTGAAGCCATTGCGGTTTCGAAGAGAACTGTCCGTCCGAACAACGAAGAGTACACCCTTGCCGACGGTAGAAAGATCTATCTTCTCGCTCAGGGCCGTCTCGTGAACCTCGCTGCCGCTGAAGGTCACCCTTCAGAGGTAATGGATATGTCGTTCGCCAACCAGTTCATGTCGCAAGTACGCCTTGCTACAGAGCACAAAAATGGCAATAAACTTGATAACAAAGTTTACGACATTTCTGAAGAGCAGGATCAGCATATCGCCGGTATCAAGCTTACCACCCTTGGCTACTCGATCGATAAACTCACCCCCGAGCAGATCGAATACATGGACGATTACGCGGCTGGTACCTGATCAGGTATTAGGTATTATGGCTGAGAGCTGATCCGCCGCGGCGGACTGAAGGCTGATCCTCCGCGGCGGACTGAAGGCTGAAAACCTCACCACTTACCTCTAACCGTTAACCACTTGAAAAAGGCTGTTCAGAAATGGGCAGCCTTTTTTTATTGGATTTGGGTGAGATTGTAAGGGAAGTTGTATTTTTAGAAATCAATTTAAGATTTTTCAGTAAAGATTCGCGATGGAAGTATACGAACTTCACCCCGTTACACCACAGAAGAGATTTATAACCAAGGCAGCTGATGCCTTAAGGGAAGGGCAGATCGTGATCTTCCCGACCGATACTTACTACGGTATGGGATGCAGTATTTACTCGAAAAGCGCTATCGAGAGGCTTATTTTCATCAAGGGTGGAGACACGGAGAAACTTTTCAGCTTTATCGTTCCGGATCTTAAAGATATTTCCACTTACGCGAGGGTTTCTGATTATGCTTATAAAAGGATGAAGAAACTTCTTCCGGGCCCCTATACTTTTATTCTGCCCGCGGCAAGGGAAGTGCCAAAGAGGCTTTGGTCGAAAAGAAAAACTGTGGGTATCAGAGTGCCTGACCACTCAATTGTGATCGATCTCGCCAAGGAATTGGGGCACCCGATCGTGAGTACCTCAACCACCAACCGCAAGGGGGATATTCTCTCCCGCCCTGAAGAGATAGAGTCAGTGCTCCACTATGCAGTAGATGTGATGCTCGCCGCGGGTTACGTACCGAATAAACCCTCCAGTGTTGTTGACCTCAGTGGCGACGAGCCTGTGATCTTAAGAGAAGGTGCCGGTGATGTCTCCATGTTTGAGGAGTAGGCCGGTTTAATTTTCTTTTCATACAAGAGCAGTAAGGAACTTGTCAGCGGTTATTACCCTCACCCCGTCATTTAGAATATCCACATCTTTTTTCAGTACAACCTGATAGTTGAACGGGATGTTCAGCCTGTCCCGGAAAAATGAAATGTTCCTGGATGGTGAGGTGTCATTGAGTTTGACCTCAACACTGAACCATGGCTTGTTATTGTAGACCACGAGGAAGTCCACTTCTTTTTTGTCAACATTCCTTAAATAATACAGATCAATCCGGTATCCCTGGCTTTCGATAAGAAAATTAACAAACTTCAGGAGGTGTGAGGCAATTAAATTCTCAAATCGTTCTCCCTCACCTGAAACTTGAGACCAATCGTAAAGATATGTCTTCGGTTCTTTTTTTAACGACCTTATCTTCATGGAGTTGTATGGATATATTCTGAAGTGATAATAAAACTGCTCCAGCAGATTCAGCCAATTGCTTACGGTCCGGTGGCTAACCTGCAAATCTTCGGCTATACTGTTCACAGACAAAGGGCCTGAAGCTTTGTCTGGGAGCATGTCGCCGAGCAATTTCATGCTTATTAGATCATGTATCACCTCTGTGTCACGGATGTCCTCACGGAACAATCTTTCAAGTCGCTCATTCTGCCATCGACGCAAAGTTCTCTCGTTCTGACTCACGAAAGGTTCCGGAAATCCCCCGAACTTCATTAAAGCTTCCACAGTTGATCCGGCACTTCCGTTGAACTGAAGTTCTTTACCGGGTTCGGGATCAATTCTGCGACCTTCAACCTCTGCTACGGAAAATGGATGCAGAGTGTAATAGTGGTACCTTCCCTGTAGTGAATCACCACCTTTGCGGTAAATGTTCAGGCGGGCACTTCCGGTCACAATTATCTGATATCTTTCCTTGTATGAATCATAGATGCCTTTCACAAAGCCTTTCCATGTCCGGTATTTATGTATTTCATCGAGAATCAGGAGGGAGGGTTCGCCCGGCAGTGCCAAATCCTTCAGTTGTTTCCGGTCTTGGGGGTTGTCCCAATTGTAGTAGTGGCTATTGCTGAATTTGCCGGAAACAAGGTCTTTAGCGAGCGTGGTCTTTCCGACTTGGCGAGCGCCACCAATAAAAACCATTTTTTTATGCAGGTCTTCAACCACATCAGTGGTGAGATATCTGTTTAACTCCATTTCACACAATCCATTAATGAGCCGGCGAAAATACTAACATTTTTGCTTTAAAGCAAAAATCTTCGCGTAAAATTTTGCTTTAAAGCAAAAATCTTCGTGTCAGAAAAGGTTGTTCGCTGTCAACCAGTCGTCGTTATAGACGGTGCTGAGGTACTTGTAGCCTGAGTCGCAGATGACAGTGCAGATAACAGATGGCTTCCTGATTTTCTTCGCGAGAGTTACCACGCCAAAGATGTTCGCGCCTGAAGATCCACCAGAAAGTATCCCTTCCTGGGCGACGAGAAGAAAAGTATGTTCGATAGCCTGCTTGTCAGTAACCTGTATCATGTCATCAAGCATTTCGAGCTGAGCGGTTTTGATGAGAAACTCATCACCGAGTCCCTCTATAAGGTAACGCGAAGGCTTAACCAACTCTTTTTTCTTGAAATAATCGTAGAAAATTGATCCAACGGGGTCAACGCCGATCACGGCAATACCGGGATCCCGTTCCTTCAAGTATCTTCCTGCTCCGGTGCAAGTGCCGCCTGTGCCAACTCCAGCGATAAAATAATCGAGTCTTCCGTTCATCTGCTGCCAGATCTCGGGTCCCGTTGACATATAGTGGGCTTCGTTGTTGTCGAGATTATTGTGTTGATCTATGTAAAACACACCGGGGTTCTCAGCGGCGTATTTTTCAGCGAAATTATTGTAAGAATCGGGGTGTTCGGGTGGAAGTGACGCGTTAACCTTTATAACGTCTACACCCATTATTTCGAGCATTTTTATCTTTTCTTTGGAAGTGGTGTCGCGGATAACGATCTTCAGTTTGTATCCTTTTTGCCGGCAAACGATAGCAAGACCCATTGCGGTGTTACCGGATGAGTTCTCGATAATCGTATCCCCGGGTTTGATCTTTCCTTCCCGTTCGGCTTTTTCTATCATGTACATCGCTATGCGGTCTTTAATGCTTCCGCCGGGGTTCATGAATTCAAGCTTTGCCCAAACTTCGTGTCCGGTAAGTTTGGAGATGTTCTCGAGTTTCACGCAAGGTGTTCTGCCGATGGCTTTCAGCAGATTAAGGTTCGAATTAAAAGTCATATTAAATATTCCATATAAAGGTTATTGGTTGCACTCTGTGGCGAGGTCGAAAGCGGCGATGTACCACTTACCGTTCTCGAAAGCGAAGTCAATTTCAAATCCACCGGTATTTACAGTTCTAAGGACTATCTTGCTCTCCGCGCGGCGCAGTTTCTGAACCGATTCATCATCCCAATCGTCATATTCGAGCAGTGAGTATTCCCAGCGGCTGATCCGGCTGTAGGTTTTTACCCCCTGTACGAAGCAGCCCTCTGCTGACCAGTCGCCCGATTCACAATTATACTCAGGGAGTTCACCGAACTTGATCTTTGCAGATTGAAAGGGGATCGCCTCGTCGAAGTAAATAAAAATACCTGTAGAAAAGAGCTCATCAAGACTGGTGGGAATACTGTCAAGATACACGGGAAGAAACGACGAACCGGGATTGATCATCACGTAGAATCCGTAGTCAGGGTTGATATAACGGTTCAGCCCCGCGTAATCTTTGCGGTTGATCTTCTGAACAATATCGTTGTAAAGTGCTGTAAACTCTTCCCTGTTGATCTCCGGCATTTTAAGGAGATAGTTTTCAGAAACCGGAAGAACCCAGACATCTTTATACTCTTCTTTCTGGCGGAGACGGTCCCAAAGGTCTGCCGCGGCGTTGATATCTGAAAAAAAACCGGAACAAACCCTGTAAACAATCCCTTTCCTGAGTTTCATATCGAGTATCTCGGGATTCAGCCCGTCAGCCGCTGCCTGGTCAAATTTCGGCTGAAGTGCAGCCCTGTTATAGTCTGAGGCGATCACTACAACGAACCCCTGAGCGAGGGTTGCGGCATGAGCCATTGAGAGTAAGATGATACAGAGATACAGTAATTGTTTCAAACAAATTTCAGATTTTTAAGACCGTAATTTACGGCACAGAAACTTTAGAACCTTGCCGGCGGCTTAAGAGCGTTGATGATTTAGAGAAGATACACCTTGGGAGCAGAAGTGACAGCAATTTCCACTTCAAGGAATTCTGTATATTTAAAGTTTATTTTTAATTAATTTTGAAAGCCCAATGCCACAACCGCTGACCGTGATAATACTGCTTAACTACAACGGGGCAAAAGATACGGTTGAATGTATAGAATCATTGAAGAAGATCGATTACGGCAATTACAAAATTCTCATAATTGATAATTCTTCCGCTGACAATTCGGTTGAGGTATTCAGAAGCAGTTTTCCGGAACTTGATCTGTGCGTAACAGAGAGGAATCTTGGTTACACGGGAGGAATAAACCGTGGTTTCAGGGAGGCTGCAAAGTTCAACCCCAAGTATATGCTTGTTCTGAACAACGATACACTTGTTGAACCCGGTTTCCTAACCCAACTTGTGAACGCGCTTGAATCACACAGTGATGCCGCCGGGGTTGGAGGTCTCATACTCGCTGAGCATGACAGAAACACAATATGGTTCGGCAACGGAAAAATGATCAAATGGCGTGGGCTCGCTATCCACATTGACAAAGGGCTCCCTTTTGAACAAAGAAGTGTCCGGGAGCTGACGGAGACAGATTTTCTGACCGGCTGTATGATCCTTTTTAGAACCGACCATCTTGCAAAAACAGGGTTTGAAGATGAAGATTTTTTCATGTATCTTGACGATATTGAGTTCTCGGCGCGTATAAGATCATACGGATTTAAGCTGCTTTACCAGCCCTCCGCGATAATATACCACAAGGTACTGGGGGAAAAAGAGAGTCCGCTCAAGCTTTATTATTCAGTGCGGAACAGGTTCCTCCTGAACAATAAAATGAACCGTGGATTAACAAGAATAGTGACGTCTGTTTATTTTGGTCTGGTGATAATGCTGAAAATCACGGTGTGGTCGGTTATTAACAAGACTTTCTCTAAAGTTGCCAGAGCGGCGCTTTCAGATTACTTCAGTCATGAACTTGGTGCCGGCAGAGGCCCCCGCTTAAAAGAGATCATAGAAGGGTGAGCACCGGTTTGAAGAAGGTTTTTGCCGTTATCCTGAACTACAACGGCTATGAAGACACAATGAACTGCCTCAGGAGCATTCAAAGGGAGAGTTACAGCGCGGTTTTCCCGGTGATTGTTGACAATGCATCACCCGACGGGAGTGGAAAGAAACTCGCCACGGAACTGCAGGATGTCCCGGTAATTCTTAACCCGGAGAACACCGGCTACGCGGGAGGGATGAACACCGGCGCGAGATACGCTTTGGAACAGGGCGCCGACTATGTTCTTTACGTGAACAACGATACAGAGTTCTCCGGAAGCACCATTTCGGAACTTGTAAAAGTTGCCGGAAAAGATGAAAAAATTGGAATTGTCTCGCCGAAGGTGCTTTACCTTGACGAGCGGGAAAAGATCTACTGCGCGGGGAGCAAATACCTTTTTTACAGGTGTGGAAATGTTTCGCTCGGGAAGGGGACAGATGCCGCAAGTAACCGGAACGATGAGGAAGAGATCACTCACGCTGAAGGGGCCTGTCTTCTGATAAAAAAAGAGGTTTTTGAAACCTCCGGTTTCATGAGTGAATTTTTCTTTATGTACTTTGAGGATCTCGATTATTCCCTCAGAGTGAATAAAAAATTCAAAATAATTTATGCTCCCAAGGCTGTTATGTACCATCAGTCGGGAGCGGGGAAGTCATTTGAAGAATACTCGTTGCTGTATCACTACTATTTTACGAGGAACCGGTTCCTTATTTTCAGGAACCACGGTTTTCTTGCCAGAATCTACGTGATACTTTACTCAACAGCGATCACCGTTTTGAAATCGCTGGCGATCATAAAGGGGGCAGCTGAGAAAAAGAAAGCCCT
Organism: Bacteroidota bacterium; assembly: GCA_023433685.1. Lineage (GTDB taxonomy): Bacteria > Bacteroidota > Ignavibacteria > Ignavibacteriales > Ignavibacteriaceae > UTCHB3. Next base: position 39,223 of record JAEYUD010000073.1, on the reverse strand, counting down.
TAACGCCTTATGGGGCGGATACGGGGCAGGTCTCGTCTACATTCTTCACCTGCGGAAACTTGACGAGAGAAAACCTTTAAAGAAGAATAACGACTGAAGAATTGAACAAGAGACAGGAAAAATTTTTATTAATTGCCGCTGACTTCGTCACGATAAACCTCGCGTGGGCGATTTATTTCTATCTCCGGAACGAGTCAGGCATTTTCGCGCAGTTCACCGAGCCGGGTTTTGTTATTCCGATGCTCGTGATTTTCTTTTACTGGTTTGTGCTCTTTGTATTTTTTGGGATGTATCGCACCTGGTTTGCCCTTAGCAGGTTCGATGAGATATTCACCCTCGTAAAAACGACTTTTTGGGGTACCTTCATCCTGTTCTTCGCGATCTTTATCGATGATTCCGGCAGCGGTGAAAGCAGGGGGAACAGGTTCCTGATCTTCATATACTGGGGATTGATGGTTTCACTCACCATCTCCGGGAGGCTGCTGCTAAGATCGATTCAGAGAAAACTCCTCGTGAACGGAATTGGCAGGAAGAAGGCAATTATCGTTGGGTTTAACGAGCGGGCGCAAGAGATACATGACCAGATAAATTCGCACCCGGCACTCGGTATTGATGTTATCGCCTATGTCGCGATCAAAGAGGAAAACCTCGGGAAAGAGTACAACGGGGTTGAGGTCGCCGGAAGAGTGAACGAGATAGAAGATATTATTGACCGGCTCGGGGTTAAGGAAGTGATCCTCTCTGTAAGCCGCCAGCACGATGATCTTCTGATCGAGATAATTTCGCGCTGTGAGAACAAGGATGTGATGCTTAAAATTATCCCTGACCTTTACGAGATACTCAGCGGTCAGGCGCGTACTATGCAGCTATATGGTTTCCCGTTAATCGATATTAATCCGCAGTTGATGACGGAGTGGGAGCGGGCGGCAAAAAGGGTGATCGATGTGGTTGTATCATTCATAATGCTGATAGTGGCTTCCCCCATCATTTTGGCTACAGCCCTTGCGATAAAGTTAGACAGCAAGGGGCCCGTTATCTACAAGCAGGAGCGGAGCGGGCTAAATGGCAAGGTTTTTAAAGTTTACAAATTCAGATCGATGTATCAGGACGCGGAGAAAAGAACCGGACCGATCTGGTCAACTAAAGATGACCCCCGTATAACAAGGGTTGGCAAGTTCATCCGCCGGGTGAGGATAGATGAATTGCCGCAGATATGGAATGTTTTCAAAGGTGAGATGAGCCTCGTTGGCCCCAGACCCGAGCGCCCCTTCTTTGTTGAGCAATTGGCGAAAGAAATACCTTATTACAAAAGAAGGCTCCGCGTGAGACCCGGGATAACAGGGTGGGCACAGGTGAAGCACAAATATGATGAAAACATTGAAGACGTTAAAACGAAACTTCAGTTCGATCTTTTTTACATCGAGAACATGTCGTTGAAGACCGACATAAAAATTTTATTCCGGACGGTATTTGTAGTACTGTTCGGTAAAGGACATTACGAATAACGCCCCGAAGAATGGATTACAGTATGGAAAAGAAGACATTAATTATTGTGCCAACATATAACGAAAGGGAGAACATCGAGAACCTTCTTCCGGTCCTGTTCGGGCTCGGGGTCGAGGGGCTGCACGTCCTTGTTGTTGATGACAACTCTCCGGATGGAACGGGTGACTTTGTCGAACAGAAGACAAAAGAGAACAGTAATATCCATATTCTTCGTCGTGCCGGCAAGATGGGGCTTGGTACAGCCTATTGTGCCGGTTTCAAATACGCGATAGATAACGGTTACGATTATGTCTTCGAAATGGATGCTGATTTTTCTCATGATCCGAAGCTCGTGCCAAAGTTCCTTGAAAAAATTGGTCCTGCTGACCTGGTTATCGGCAGCCGCTACTTAACAGGCGTGAATGTTATAAACTGGCCCATGAAGAGGCTGCTCCTGAGTTATTTTGCCAACTGGTACACCAGGGTTATCACAGGACTTCCCGTAAAGGATGCCACAGGCGGTTACAAATGTTTCAAAGTGGAAGTGCTGAAATCGATCGACCTTGACAAAATACAGTCGAATGGTTACGCGTTTCAGATCGAAATGAACTTCAAGGCATGGAAGAAGGGCTTCAAATTAGACGAGATACCGATCATCTTTTTTGACCGTTTTCAGGGTACCTCAAAAATGTCGAAAAAGATAGTTTATGAGGCTGTTTTCATGGTTTGGAAGCTCCGATTCGCCAGTATTTTCGGGACGCTGTAAAGGCTTCAGTTAGTGGATCTCTCGATAATAATTGTCAATTACAACGTTAAGGAGTTCATACAGAACCTGCTCGAGTCGATAAAGAGTGCTTCAAAAAAGATATCGACCGAAGTAATAATAGTTGACAATGCCTCTGATGATGGCAGTATTGAGCTGATCAGGCAAAAATATCCCGGTGTGAAGCTGATCGTGAACAGCCGGAACCTTGGATTCAGCAAGGCGAACAATCTCGGGTTAAAGGAGGCGACAGGGAAATATCTTCTTCTGCTGAATCCTGATACACTCGTAAAAGAAGACACGTTCGAAAAAATGATAGCGTTCTTCGAATCCACTCCTGATGCCGGTATGGCAGGATGCAAACTGCTTAATACCGACGGTACCCTCCAGCTCGCGTGCAGACGCGGATTCCCGGGGCCCTGGGCGTCATTCACAAAAGTTACCGGGCTTTCAACACTCTTCCCCGGCAGTCCACTCTTCGCGCGATACAACCTGACATATCTTGATGAGAACAAGACTTATTCGGTCGATGCCATCTCCGGTGCTTTCATGATGATGAGGCGTGAAGTATATGAAAAGACGGGAGGGTTGGACGAAACTTTCTTCATGTACGGCGAAGACCTCGATCTCTGCTACCGGGTGAACAAGGCGGGTTACAAAGTTTATTACGTTCACTCAACAGAGATAATCCACTATAAAGGGGAGAGCACAAAGAGGAGCAACCTTAACGAAGTGAAGGTTTTCTACGAGGCGATGCACATCTTTGTGAAGAAGTACTACGCGGGTTCATGGTTCCTGTTGCTGTTCCTTCGTTCCGCGATATTCTTCAGGGAGATGATCGCGTTTTTGGGGAAGAGGAAGCTTGTAATGCTTTCGCTTTTTATGGATATGATCTTCTACAATCTTACCATGTTTGTCGCGGTAGAGATATATACAAATTACAAGAAGTGGGCTTCGGGAATACCTGACTATGGAATTCCCGTGATCTACACCATCCCCGTGCTGGTGCATCTACTCACTTCGGCTGTTCTCTCGGTTTATAAAAAGGACCGGCTTTCGGTTTTGCGGACTTTCGGCGCGGTGGTCGCGGGTTTTTTTGTTATTACCTCGCTGACATTCTTCTTTAAGGATTACGCCTTCTCACGCGGTGTGGTATTGATCCTTTATTTTACACTGCCATTTACGCTGGGGGGGTGGCGGATTTTCGCGAAGTTGTGGTTCAAAGCAGGGGTATCGGGCGACATTTCATTCAGAAAGAGAGCCGCGATAGTTGGAACAGGTGATGAGGCTGTTAAACTGGCGCATAAATTGCAGAAGAAAAAAGGGGGATCGCGCATTGCCGGGCTTATCGGCACGAGCCGTATTCAGATCGGGGAGAGGATCGAGGGCTTCGAGGTGGTCGGCAGTATCGACAATATTATCCGTGTTATCAGGGAGCGGGGCATCGAAGAGGTTATTTTCACAACAGGTGAGTTGAGCTACAACACCATCATCGGAATTGTGGCCGCCTGCCGGCGTGAGAATGTTGAGTTTCAGATAACGGGTGGTGAGAGTGATTTCATGGTGAGCAAGTCGGAAGTTTCGATCTTGAATGAGATCCAGCTCTTTGAAGTGAACTATAATATCGGGTTGCCACTTCACCGGGTTATAAAGAAATCCTTTGATTTTCTCTTTTCACTTTTTATCTTGATCTTCTTATTTCCTTTTCTTTTTGCCGGGAGGGTTGTTACCGGGCGAAAAAGCCGGCTTTACGCGTTTGTCGCGGGTTGCACAGCGGTTCTATCGGGAAAGTACAGCATTGTAGGTCCCAGAACAGAGGCGGCGACCGGCGAACCCTGGCTTGGAAAGAAGGGGTTAACGGGATTTTGGTTCACAGATATTGATGAAGACGAAGAATCGGTGAAATCCGATATCTTTTACGCGAAGAACCAGAACATTTGGCTGGATCTTGAGATAATAGGCAAGACTTTTAATAAACTAATGAATGAACATTAAAATGGCAAAGACGATACTGGACTTTGAGAAACCGATAATTGAGCTTGAAGAAAAACTCGTCGAGATGAAAAGAGCATCCGACGGTCTTCAGATCGATGGCGAAATAGCCAAGATAGAAGACAAAGTGAAACAGCTTAAAGAGAATATCTATCAAAGCCTCACCCGGTGGCAAAAGGTACAGCTCGCCCGACACCCCGACCGGCCTTACACGCTAGACTACATATACAACATGACGGGCAATTTCATGGAACTTCATGGTGACCGCACCTTCGGAGATGACAAAGCCGTTGTAGGTGGTTTCGCCAGGATCGGTGATTTTAAGGTGATGATAATCGGTCAGCAGAAGGGCCGTGACACCAAAAGCAATCTCTACAGGAATTTCGGAATGCCGAATCCTGAAGGTTACCGCAAGGCACTCCGGCTGATGAAACTTGCCGAGAAGTTCAACCTTCCGGTGGTTACACTTCTTGACACGCCCGGGGCGTTCCCCGGTCTCGAAGCCGAAGAGCGGGGCCAGGCCGAAGCCATCGCCCGGAATCTTCTTGAAATGGCAAGACTGAAAGTACCGATAGTTGTCGTTATAATTGGTGAAGGCGCCAGTGGCGGCGCGCTTGGAATGGGAGTGGGCGACAGGATACTTATGCTCGAGAACGCGTGGTACTCTGTTATAAGTCCGGAATCTTGCTCCAGTATCCTTTGGAGAAGCTGGGAGTACAAAGAGCAAGCCGCGGAAGCATTAAAGCTGACCGCTCAAGACCTCCTTCCGCTTAAGGTGATCGACAGGATCATACCTGAACCGCTGGGTGGTGCCCACAAAAACCATCAGGAGATGGCAGACATTCTTAAAGCTGCCATTACCGAGGAACTCACAAACCTTGTGAAAATAAAGCCTGAGAAACTTGTTGATTCAAGGATCGAAAAATTCGCGGGCATCGGGGCTTATCAGGAGTAAAAATGGTCTCCTTTAAAACCACCGTCAGGATCAGGTACGCAGATACCGATCAGATGAAGTTCGTTTATAACGGTAAATATCTTGAATTCTTCGAAGTGGGCAGAACAGAGCTCATCCGCGAGATGGGGATGTCTTACAAAGAGTTTGAAGATGCCGGATTTATGCTCCCCTTGAATGACGCGTATATTAAGTACCATTCGCCAGCGTTTTATGATGAAGTGCTTGAGATTGAATCGGCAATGAATGCAAAACCGCTGGCAAGACTGCGGATCGACTACACCATCAGGGTGGGGGAGAGACTTGTAGCCACCGGCTATACCCAACACGCTTTTTTAAGCGTTGAAACGGGCAGACCCGTAAGATCCCCGGAGATATTCAATAAACTGATTGATAAATATTTTAAGGACTAATATCTGAAACAGGTAGATCGAATAATTGAGTCGGCGCTCGAAGAAGACATCAAGAGCGGCGACATTACGACAGAAGCAATATTAACAAAAGACCGTGCCGCAACGGGAATATTCCGGGCGAAAGCCAATGGTATCATCGCGGGGGTATCAGTGGCACGTCAGGTCTTTGAACTGGTCGATGAGTCAGTGGAGTTCAATGTATTTCACGAAGACGGGTCTGAGATCAGATCAGGTGACGTGATAATTGAAGTGGAGGGGAGCGCCGCCTCAATACTCACAGCAGAAAGAACCGCGCTCAATTTCCTGCAGAGGATGTCAGGCATTGCCACTTCAGCCGCGGCATACGCTAAAGCTATTGAAGGCACTTCAGCAAAGATACTCGACACACGAAAAACGGCACCCGGTCTAAGGATCACAGACAAAATGGCAGTGAAGACCGGCGGATGCCTTAATCACCGGGCGGGTCTGTATGATATGTATCTGATAAAAGACAATCATATTGAGGCCGCCGGGTCAATAACCGCGGCAGTAAAGGCTGTTAAAGAGCACCAACTCGAAAATGAAACTTCCTACAAAATAGAGGTGGAAGTAAAAAACCTTGACGAGCTTGGAGAGGCATTGGAAAGTGGAGTTGATGTAATAATGCTCGACAATTTTGATGTTGAGACCATCAGGGAGGCAGTGGCTATCACTAACAATACCTGCCTGCTTGAAGCGTCGGGTGGCATTAACCTGAGTACCGTGCGGGAAGTGGCGGAGACCGGGGTTGATTTCATTTCGGTCGGTGAACTGACACATTCAATTAAAGCCCTCGATATCTCGCTCGATCTGAAACTGAAACCCCTGGAATGATCGACAAGCTAAAGCAACTTTCAAAGGAGACGGTGATCTACGGGATATCCACCGTGGTGGGCCGTTTCCTTAATTTTGTTTTGGTACCCTTCTACAGTAATATTTTCAATCCGAACGATATGGGAGTGGTGGCGAACCTCTACGCTTACATGGCGGTATTTAATATCGTTTTCATTTACGGGATGGATTCGGCGTTTCTGAAGATGGGTTCATTACCTGAGAACAAGGGATCGAAAAAGGTATTCACCACATCATATATCACAGTTCTTACAACCGGTACACTTTTTTCGTTTTTGCTCTATATAGCAATGCCTTTCCTTGGGGTTTCCATCAGCATTAACCCGGAAGTGGCGGCGAAATATCAGCACCTTATCTCATATTCCATTAATATTTTGTTGCTCGACGCGATCTCAGTGTTGCCATTTATTGCACTCCGGCTTGAGAACAAGGCTTTAACATTTTCGAAGATCAGGGTTATAAACATACTGATCAATATCGGGCTGAACTTTGTTCTTATAATTTGGTTCAAGATGGGGGTTGAGGCGGTTTTCATCGCAAATCTGATCGCTTCGATCTACACATTTTTAGCGCTTTCACCTTATGTTTACGCGAATCTTTCTTTCGAGTTTGAGTTCTCCCTTCTGAAACGTCTGATGAAGTTTGGCCTTCCGTTCCTCCCCGCGGGATTTGCAGCCATGGTGATGCAGGTGGTTGACAAACCGATCGTTGAGAGATTAACGGACCTTAACACGCTCGGCATTTACAACGCGAATTACAAACTGGGAATCTTCATGATGCTCTTTGTCAGCATGTTTCAGTTCGCGTGGCAGCCTTTTTTTCTGAAACATGCCAACGATGAAAGCGCGAAAGACCTTTTCGCCAAAGTGTTTACATATTTTACGATCGTCGGGAGCGTTATTGTTGTCTATTTAACACTCTTCATCGAGAACATCACGGAGTTTGGAGTCGGGAGGATACACTTCCTTGGCGAAGCTTTCTGGCCGGGGCGCGGGATTATCCCGGTAATCCTTCTCGGGTACCTGTTCTACGGTTTTTACGTTAATTTTAACGCGTCGTTCTATATTAAAGAGAAGAGCATCCCTGTTCCGATACTGCTGGGAATTGGTGCCGTGGCGAATGTGGCGTTAAACTTTGCATTAGTACCGGTGATGGGGATAATGGGTGCCGCCCTCGCCACACTCGGCGCGTACATGATAATAGCGTTCGCTTTCTTTTATTATGGAAGAAAGCTTTTTGAAATTAATTATGAGTACCGGAAAATTATAACCGTTTTGATCCTTATAGCGGCAGTGTTCGGCATTTTCTACACCTTTATAGACGGGAGGGAAGTCTCAATTCTGTGGAAACTGCTTCTCGCGGTCGCGTACCCCGCTGTAATGGTGGTTACGGGTGTGGTGAGCCCCCGTGAGCTGTCGGTGATCAAGCAGACCATAGCCGGTAAATTGAAAAGGAGATGATTTTATGAGTGAGAAACCCGTGTTGAAGTTCAGACGAATTGACGCGAGCATGAAAAATATTCCATTACCCGGTTCCCAGACAGAGGGCGCTGCGGGAATGGATATCCGGGCGGGTATCATTGAGAGTATCGTGATCGAAAGTGGTGGATTTGCGGCAGTACCCACCAACTTACAGGTGGAGATCCCCCACGGGTATGAAATTCAGGTTCGCGCGCGCAGCGGATTGGCTTTCAAGAACGGCATCGGAGTTCTTAATTCACCCGGCACCATCGATGAAGACTACAGAGGTGAGATCAAAGTGATACTCTTCAATTTTGGGAAGGAAGATTTCATTATCAACCCCGGTGACAGGATCGCCCAACTGATACTTGGCAGGGTTCACAAAGCAGACATTTTAGAATCAGAATCTTTAAGCGAAACAGAAAGAGGAGCCGGTGGTTTCGGCTCAACAGGGAAGGGGTAAGGATAATCGACGGGGGATTCGCCCCGATTGATTATATTTAGAACCAGGAATTACAGGTATCCAATTGAAGAAACTCCCTCTCGGAATCCAGACCTTCTCGCAGATAAGAAATGAAGGAATGCTGTATGTAGACAAAACGCTTTTGATAAAGAAACTTGTCGATTCATACAAGTATGTATTCTTGTCCAGACCACGCAGGTTCGGTAAATCGCTCCTCGTCTCCACGATCGCCGAATATTTTAACTCAAACCTTCCCCTCTTTAAAGGGCTGGCAGTTCAAGATCAACTTCCTGATAGTGCTTTTCCCGTAATCAGGCTCGATTTCTCAAGACTCTCATACAAAAGAACATCTGATCTTGGCGCGACGTTGATTTCGGCGATCAGAAATGAAGCGGGAACCGGGGAAACGGAGGGCGAACTTAACTTACCGGCTGAGGTCTTGGTTAAGGCTGTCACAAGGCTTCACGATACAACAGGGAAACGCGTCGTGATACTGATCGATGAATATGATAAACCACTCGTCGACAATCTTGAAAATCCCGACCTCGCCGAGGCAAACAGGGAGTTGCTCAGGGAGTTTTACGGGGTTATCAAATCACTCGATGAAATGATTGAATTCATGTTTCTGACCGGTGTTTCCAAATACACCAAAGTATCCATATTTTCAGGACTGAACCAGATAACTGATATAACACTTTCTGAAGAGTATGCCACCATTTGTGGATACACACAGGCGGAGTTAGAGGACAATTTCAGCGATCACCTTGCACGAGCTGCTGAAAAGACCGGACTTGACAAGCCTGCACTTCTTGTCAGGATCAAGGAGTGGTATAATGGGTACTCATGGGATGGAAGGCAAAGGATGTACAATCCTTTCGCGATCCTGTGTTTCCTCGACTTTGCCAGATTCCGGAATTACTGGTTCGAGACAGGTACCCCGGATCATCTGATCAAGATAATCAAAAAACACAAATATGACCTCGAGACATTTGACAGTATAGAACTCGGTCCATCCGGACTTGAATCTTCAGACCTGAGAAATCCCGATTTAAAAAGTCTCCTTTTTCAAACAGGCTACCTGACGGTTGAAGAAGTTGTGTTGTTATATGGAGTGGAAAAATTCAGGCTTTGCGTTCCAAATTTTGAGGTAAGAAACGCTCTTTACAGCCTTTTATTCTCCAACCTGGCAGACATTAATACCTCTGACGCAAGCAAAAGTTCATTTGATCTGATCTACTCACTCTCAAACGGAGATGTGAAGGGATTTAAAGCGACCATTGAAGCACTTTTCGCAAGGATACCCGCCAATCTCTACATTGAAGAAGAGCGATATTATCATTCACTTTTTGTCATGATGATGTATATGTCCGGCATCAAAATCGAGTCAGAGATCAATACGAACATAGGGCGTATCGATGGTATAATAGAACTCGAGGATAATATCTATATCATTGAACTGAAATATTCGAAGTCTCCTTCGTCGGGAATAAAGCAGATAAAGGAGAAAAAATATCATCAAAGGTACGCGAACAGCGACAAAACAATAGTTCTACTCGCTGTTTCATTCAATAGACAATCAATCGCTGTTGAATCCGAAATAATCGATTAAGCCTGATTTTAAGCCAGGTCTGCAATTATTTTTCAAAAAATTAAAAAGTGAGAAAAATACCCTATGGGTAATTTCGTACATTTACACAACCACACACATTATAGCCTGCAAGACGCCGCCTGCACAGTGAAGGGGCTGGTAAAAGCCGCTGCCGGGTTCGATATGCACGCGGTGGCTCTGACCGATCACGGAGTTATGTATGGCATCCCCGAGTTTTACAAGGCAGCTAAAGGTGCCGGGCTAAAGCCCGTTCTCGGGATGGAAGCATATATCACCATCGAGAATAAAAGCAGGTTCGACAAGGCTCCCGATTTTGAGCCGGTCTCAGGGGCAAGAAAAAAAGCCTACCACCACCTCATACTTCTGGCGAAGAACAATCAGGGCTTCAAAAATCTTATTAAACTCTCATCCCGTGGATTTTTGGAGGGATATTATTATAAACCGAGAATTGATCTTGAGCTTTTGAAGGAGTATTCTGAAGGGCTTATCTGCACTTCCGCCTGTCTTGGCGGGGTTGTCTCTTACTATGTTCGCCGGCGGGATTTCGCCACCGCGAAGCAAGTGGCGAAGCAGTACCATGAGATATTCGGGGATGACTTCTATCTTGAGATACAGGATCATAAAATGCCCGACGATCCTCTTATTCTGGAAGGGGTGCCCCGTCTCGCGAAAGAACTCGGCATAAAGCTGGTGGCAACCAACGACTGCCACTACATCAAAAGAGAAGACGCGATAGCGCACAACATCCTGCTGAAACTTTCGGAAAAGGGTGGGGAGAGTGAGTATCTTAACTTGAGATACGGTACCGATCAGATCTACTTCAAATCGCAGGAAGAGATGATCGACCTCTTCAAGAAGTGGCCCGAATCTGTAACAAACACCCTTGAAATAACCGATAAATGTGATGTAAACCTTGATAAAAAGGAATACTTCTTCCCGAATTTCCCGATTCCTGATGATTCACCCGACAAAACGCTCGACGGCTATTTTGAGTACCTGTGCCGCAAGAAATTTGACGCGATATTCCCCGGTGAGAAAAGCAAGGAACTGACCGAAAGGTTCGAGTATGAGCTTAAGACTATAAAGTCGATGGGCTTTTCGGGATATTTTCTGATAGTTCAGGATTTTATTAATGCCGCCAAGGAGATGGGGGTGGCCGTGGGGCCCGGCAGGGGTTCGGCAGCCGGATCGCTGATCGCGTTCGTTCTCGGTATAACGAAGATAAATCCGCTCGACTATGATCTGCTGTTTGAACGGTTCCTTAATCCGGCACGAAAGTCGATGCCTGATATCGACGTTGACTTCGCTGATGAGAAGCGTGGCGAAGTTATCGAGTACGTTAAAACGAAGTACGGCTCAGAGTCGGTTTCGCAGATCATCACATTCTCAACTCTCGCTTCGAAGGCTGCCATTAAGGATGTGGGGCGCGTGCTGGGGGTTCCTCTACAGACGGTTAACCAGATCACAAAATACATCCCCTCGGTTTTCGGAAAAGTTTACAGCATCGAGAAAGCTCTGGCGGAAGTGCCTGAATTGAAGGATTTCCAGAAACCCGCGGATCCGAAATTGGTTGAGCTTTTCAAATACGCGAAAACCCTTGAAGGGATGAACCGTAACGCCTCAAAGCATGCCGCGGGTGTGGTGATCGCGCCGGGTGATGTGAGTAATTATGTTCCGCTCGCCGTGGTTGATGCCTCCACGATGGAAGTGGTATCGCAGTATAACATGAAGGAACTTGAAGCCGCCGGGCTTCTGAAAATGGACTTTCTGGGGCTTCGCACCCTCTCGATAATTGAAGACACTCTTGCCATGGTAAAGCAGACCCGCCCCAGGGAGGAGTGGGTGGAAGATATCGACCTGATACCCTTGGATGATCAAAAGACTTATGATATCTTCTCCGACGGAAAAACCACAGGGATATTCCAGTTCGAGTCTGTCCCGATGAGGAAGCACCTGAAGCGATTAAAACCTATGTCGATCAAGGATCTTGCCGCGATGAACGCGCTATACCGTCCGGGGCCAATGGATAATATAGATGACTTTATCGACAGAAAATACGGCAGACAAAAGATCACGTACCTTCATCCGAAACTTGAGCCGATCCTCAATGAAACCTACGGTATCATTGTTTATCAGGAACAGGTAATCAGGATAGCCAATCAGTTGGCAGGAATGTCGCTTGCTGACGCGGATATTCTCCGCCGTGCAATGGGTAAAAAAGATGTGGAGGCGATGGCGAAGCAACGGAAAATATTCGGTGATGCCGCCAAGTCGAACGGGATTGATGAAAAGATCGCCGGCGAGGTGTTTGACCTCATCGATAAGTTCGCGAACTATGGTTTCAATAAAAGTCACGCTGTCGCGTACTCATACCTTGCCTACCAGACGGCGTATCTGAAGGCGCACTTCACTGAAGAATTTCTGGCAGCGAACATGACGCACGAGTTTGGGAAGCAGGAAAAGGTCACGCTTTTCCTTGAGGATTGCCGAAAGTCAGGGATCAAGGTGCTTCCACCGGACGTTAACCGACCGGGAAAATTCTTCACCGTCGAGAGTAAAATGATCCGTTTTGGTCTCTCCGCAATCAAAAACGTGGGAGAAACGGCTGTTGACAGCATCATTGCAGCGAGGAAAAAATTAGGTCGTGATTTCAAAAGTGTATTCGAATTCGCCTCACTCGTCGACCTAAGGCTCGTTAACAAACGGGCGATGGAAGGGCTGGTAATGGCAGGAGCGTTCGACTCGATCAACACAAACAGGAAAGCGATCTTTGAAGCGATACCGGAAGTGATCACCTTCGGACAAAATGTGCAATCGATCAATCAGGACAGCACCGAGAGCCTGTTCGGCGAGGAAGTGCTTCAGGATACAATTATTGAACCCGGTCTGCCTGTAACGGACGACTGGAGCATGGATGACAGATTTGCAAAAGAGCTTGAGGTGACCGGTTTTTACATCTCGAACCATCCGATGGCGGCTTTTGATCTTGAAGACAGGGCGTTCTCATTTACTTCTAATGTAGATAATTTTGAGACCATCAATGATAAACCTGTCGGGGTTTGTGGCGTTATCAACGAATTTGAGCTGAAAACAGGTAACAAGGGGTCACAATTCGCCACATTTATCGTGAACGGCCTCGGCGGGATGTTCGAGTGTACGATGTGGGCAAAACCGTACGAGAAACACGCCGGGTTGCTGAGGAACGGGGCGGTTCTTTATCTTTCCGGCAAGGCGGAACTCAACGGCGACTCCGTAAGGGTGCTGGTTGATTCAGTACTCCCCATCGAAATGTGTCTCGAAAAATTCACGAAGAGGATGAAGGTTACAATTGATCCGCTGAAGGTGCCTGTTGAGAGTCTCGACCGAATTGAAGCCTTGCTATCAGCCAGTCCGGGAGGTGTGGAGCTCTATTTTGAGTATCTGCAGCGTGAGGGCAACAAGGTTGTGCCGAGGATGTTTAGATCGCAGACCCGCAGAATTAAAGTGACGAAACCGGTTGTTGAGCGCCTCGCTGGCGTGGTTGGTGAAGAGAACCTGATGGTTGACAGATAGCCGGAATTAATATGCAACGTTTTTTTTACAATTTTTGTATTATTGCAATTCAACTTTCAATAAAATATGAACAAAGGTAGCATCTATGAGTAATGGATCCACTGACAAGTACTACGCGCTGATATTGGGCGCTTCATCAGGATTTGGTGGGGCAACAGCAGTTAAACTTGCAGAAGACGGATACAACATTATCGGTGTGCATCTTGACCGTGCTGTCAACATGCCATTGGTGAACGGGATTATTGACAAGATAAAAAGCTTTGGTGTGGATGCCCGTTTCTTTAATGTGAATGCCGCGGATGAAAAGAAGCGGCAGGAGATAATCGATGCCCTTCTCGCCGAGGAACCTCAGCCAAAGATAAAAGTGGTAATGCACTCATTGGCGTTCGGAACTCTTCTTCCTTTCATCCCTGGCGACGACGGGAAGTATATTACCAAAGCCCAGATGGAAATGACGCTTGACGTAATGGCGCATTCGCTCGTTTACTGGGTTCAGGATCTCTACAGAGCCGGACTTCTTGCAAATGGAGGAAGGATATTCGGCATGACAAGTTCAGGCGGTCACTCGATCATTCCGTCTTATGGCGCTGTTTCAGCGGCGAAGGCGGCACTTGAATCGCACATCAGGCAACTTTCGGTTGAGCTCGGTCCGCTTGGGATCACCGCCAATTCGATAATGGCAGGTGTTACAGACACCCCCGCCTTGAGGAAAATACCCGGCAGCATACCGATGCTCGAAGTGGCAAGAAGAAAAAATCCCGGTTGCAGACTTACCACACCGGATGATGTTGCCGCTGTTATCGCACTTTTATGCCGCGATGAAGCCCGTTGGGTGAGTGGCGGTGTGATCAATGTGGATGGCGGTGAAGATATCGTTAGTTACGTTGGCCAGAACTCAGAAAATATTTAAAAGGAAAAGGTACAAATGAAACCAGTTACAATTACAGATCAGAATTTTGAAGCTGAAGTATTAAAATCGAGTACACCTGTGCTTATCGACTTTTGGGCGGTATGGTGCGGGCCCTGCCGTGCCATAGCCCCGTTAGTGGAGCAACTTGCCTCAGAGTATGAAGGCAAGGTTAAGATCGGGAAACTTGATGTGGATGAAAACCCGGATACAGCGGTTAAGTACGGGGTTAGAAGCATCCCGACCCTTCTTGTGTTCAAGAATGGACAGGTGGTAGATACCATTATCGGTGCTGTTCAGAAGAATGTGATAGTACAGAAAATCACCCCGTACATTTAATTACCTTTCAAAAAATTGCAGATTTAACTAATTAGGAAGCCCAAAATCGGGATAATTGGCGTTTTTACCCTTCGAACGGTAAAAAATAAAAAAAATATTGTTGGTTAAAAAAAATTAAATAAATATTTTCCGTTTCTTCAATTCCGTTTTTTTACGGGATGAGGAAGGATTATCTTGTTATTTGAAAGAACTGTGTTGTCCTGGAGGTGGAAAACAGACGTTTGAAAAAACGCTGTTGGAATAAACTTCTTGGAAATGTGGTGAAAACTGATTAATATAAAAAACAAATTCTAAGTTTTTTGTTTACTTTTCTAAATAACAATCCAAAACCAATCATTAAATAGGAGTATCCTATGCTTAAAAGAACACTCTTTTTGCTTGCCAGCGTTACTTTGGTAATGTCTCTTCAGGCACAAGACAAGAGAGATCTCGCGAAGAAAGCTCCGGTAAAAGTTGAACCTGCTACTGAAACAGTAGCATCAGTTCCCCTTACCGGTGGCACGCCTACCTGGGGTCCCGCTGCCCTTAACTGGGTTGCAGTTGATACAATGGGCAACTGCTACGGTCCCGCGATCGGCGCGCTCAATCCATTGGCTTTCGACCCTTGGACCAACACAGTACTTCTTCTTCACAGAGGTCGTGCAACCTATGGTGGAACTACCGGTGGCGGTAAAGTCTACTACAACTACTCGACAGATGCCGGTGCAACATGGGCAAGAGTTGATCCTCCGATGAACGGAAGCAACTCTGCTTTCAACGCCCGTTATCCTTCGATGACCTTCAACAACCCAACAAAAAGCTCCAACATTCAGGATGCTCTTATAGCCGGTTCATGGCCAGAGCTTGTAGGTGGTGCTTTTGGTGGTACTGGCGCGGGTGCTGACGAGTATGCCGGTTCAGGTTTCCAGGTTTCAGCTATTTATACTGATCCTAACCTCCTCTTCTCGTCACAGGTTCCGACATTTGCACTTGACAACGCCGCCGGCGTTTTCTGGGCTTCTGACAACCAGAGTGATGCTGCGATCAAACTTTGGAAGACCACGGATTTCCAGGCTGTTGACACTTTAATTCCTCCGACCTGGGTAAGTTCCACCTGGCAGGATGGTTTCAACATCACCATGGGTGGCGCTTCCAACAATGGAACCGTCTACTATGGTGTTATTGGAACTTTCGAGACTCAGACTCCTATTTCAGGTTCCGCTGTTCCAGGTTACTCAAAATCAACAGACAACGGTGCTACCTGGTCAGCATGGAAAATTGCTGATTTCAGAAACATCCCGGCGCTTGCGAGATATGACAGACTCTATGATTATATCAAACTTGATGGAAACACAGTTTCTTATCAGGGTGATATAAACGTTGACAAAGACGGTTATGTTCACTTCCTCATCAGCGTTACTGACACTACCATTGACAACCAGAGTGGCGAAAATGCCATCGTAGAGGTTTTTGAAACCGCTAATGGTTGGGATGGTAAAGTTGTTTACCACGGTGTTGGAGACAGTTCGTACACCCAGCAGGATGGACCCGGTCTTGGCCAGGTTGGTCCGGCTGCATACCTGTCGTTTGACAAGGATAAAAACGTAATGGTAGCTACATGGAACATGCCACGCACACTTACAGATTCTCTCGTTGATGTTTATGCATCATGGAGACCTGCTTCGGGTGGCGAATGGTCAACTCCTGTTAACCTTACTGACAGCCCGGGAATGAACGAGAACACGAACCATGCTGCTCCTTATCTTAAGAGCAATGGTAACAACTCATACACCGCGTATGTATTCATCAACTACCCTGCCGGATATACGGGATACTTCCCTAACGGCGGTGGATTTGATACACAGCCCGCAGTGTGCTACGTTGGTGGTTGGACATTCACAGCTACAGGTGTTGAAAATGAAGTAAGTGGCCCAACAGGTTTCGCCCTGTCACAGAACTTCCCGAATCCATTCAACCCCACCACATCGATCAAATTCAATGTTGGTGAAAGAGCAAATGTTACCCTTAAGGTATTCGACATGCTCGGTAGAGAAGTTGCCACATTGGTAAATGAAGTTAAGGAATCAGGTTCATACGATGTGAATTTTGATGCTGCAAAACTTGCTTCAGGAACCTATGTTTACAAACTTACCGCCGGTAACTTCGTGGAAACCAAGAAGATGGTTCTTCTCAAGTAATTACCGTGAGTTCACTTAGGTAATAAAATTTAAGGTGAACCCTGCTGAAAAGTGGGGTTCGCCGTTTATAACTAAATATTTAGCTGCAAATTTTTTTACAGATCACATCATCCAACATCTTTGGAGGATCAGGGATGAAGATTTTGAGAGAGCTCTTTTTAGGCGTCCTTTTTGTGTCGCTCCTTTCAGTAACCGGCTTGGCACAAACCGGTGTCGGAAAACTTACAGGAAAGGTAGTTGACGCAAAGTCAAGAGAAGCCATCATAGGAGCAAACGTTAAAATTGTTGGTACCAAACTTGGTGCTGCCACAGACATTAATGGTTCATACTTTGTATTGAACATTAACCCGGGCACGTACAGCGTTGAAGTATCCTATGTAGGTTACGGAACAAAGACCTTCCAAGGTATAAGAATTGTTGCCGGTATCACAGAGGAGCTGAATGTTGAGCTGTCTTCGGGTGTTACCCTTGATGAAGTTGTAATTGTTGACAAGAAATTCTTTGAAGAGAAGGCAACAAATACCACTAAAGTCTATGACGCTGAAGAAATTCAGAAATTGCCTGTTAAAGGTGTCGAGAACATCGCCGGTCTTAACGCCGGTGTGGTTGTTACAGAAGGCTCCGGTGGAGCTTCCGGTAACGCCACTCTTAACGTTCGCGGTGGTAGAGGCGGAGAAGTTCTCTACATCGTGGATGGTGTTCCACAGAACGACCTTTATTCAGGTGTCAACTATTCCCAGGTAAGTAACGCTGCCATTGAGCAGATATCGTTCCAGATCGGTGGTTATGAAGCCAAATATGGCCAGGCCCAGTCAGGTATCGTAAACGTTACTACCAAATCAGGAAATCCATTCTACACTTTCTATGGTGACGTTCTTACTTCATCATTTACAGACAAGTATGGATACAACCTTTATACAGCCACCCTCGGTGGTCCTTACATCCCCGGTAATGGCGACCATACATTCTTCCTCTCCGCTGAGAGGGGCTGGTTCCTCGATCAGGATCCGAGCGCGATCACACTGGAGGTTCCTTCAGTTGGTCTGAATTCAGACACCCGTCCGAATTCATCATCAAGCGTTTGGAGATTCACAGGCAGATCAACCCACAGACTCTCAGAGAGCTGGACATTCAGAGTTGGTGCTAACATCAACATGAGAGAGTTCAATGCTTATACACATTCTTACATCAAGAACAACGCCGTACACAATCCTCTCGTAAAGAGAGAGAACTACTCGTTCTCGGCACGCTTGTCACAGAATGTCAGCAAGAACGCTTTCTGGAACCTGAACGTCGGTTACAAGCTCTATAAAAATGAGCAGGGTGACGGTGTATGGTTTGATAATCTTGAAGCCTATGGCGATAGTGCTGCCAACGCCGCGATCGGTGTTAAACTTCCATACAATGGTGGACGTGTTAACTTCGACGCGTATGGAATCTTTTCAGAGTTCGGTAGAGTGAACAACGGGTACTTCCTGACGAACAACTCTGCAATAACTGCTGATTTCGATTTCACAGCGCAGATGGGCAACCATCTTCTTGAAGCCGGTGGTGGTTTTAACTACTCGACCATCCGTCTTTACTCGATCGCGCCTATCGGTCTTGCTTCAGATAACCTGAAGTCACTTCCAACAGCCGAGAGATATGCAAGAATGCAGCCGACAGCTATCGGTTATGATATCACCGGAAAGACGCTCACCAGTAAAGGTGACGCGAACGAACCTAAACTCCCGATGCTTGGCTATGCCTATATTCAGGACAGGTTTGAGCTCTCTGACATGGTACTTAACCTTGGCGTGAGACTCGATTACTTCGATACAAAGGCTCAGATTCTCAAAGATCCGAGATATCCTTATATCTTTGGTGATCCGAACGCGTTCGACGCGCCTGATTTCGTGACAAAAGAAGCTGAAATTCATATTTCGCCAAGAATTGGTCTCGGGTTCCCTGTAACCGCGAGCACTGTGTTCCACGCGCAATATGGTAAATTCATTCAGCAGCCATCACTTGATCAGATCTACACAACTGTTCAGGATCTTAATGCCCTCGTTACTGATAACAACCTTGGTGTTAACAACGGACACGTTGAGAGTGAAATAACCACACAGTATGAGATCGGATTCCGTCAGGCAATTGCTGATATCGCTTCGATCAATGTCACCGCGTTCTACAAGAATACAGAAGGCTTGGTTAACTCGGCAACGGTATTCTTCAGAAGATCAGAAGGTGGCGAGCTCCTCAGATACATCACCCCGACCAATACAGACTTTGGTACTGTAAAAGGTCTCGCTTTATCGCTTGATGTTATGAGAATAAGCTACTTCTCATTCTCATTGAACTACACGTATTCTATCGCTGAAGGAACAGGATCTTCAACAGGTTCATCGTTCACCGCGGCGTTCAGAAATACAAATGGTGAAATACCCAAGGTTATCGCTCCTCTCGATTTCGATCAGAGACATACCGGTGTTCTTAACGTGGATTTTTATGTACCACAAGGACAGTTGGGATTCCTCGAGAATCTGTCAGCAAACCTGCTCCTCAGATTCAACAGCGGCAGACCTTATACCCCGCTTGAGTCACAGAACCTGCTTGCCGGTGCCACTAACTATGGCAACACAAAAGGTTATGTAAACTCTTCATACGGACCGGGTAACTTCAGAGTTGATCTGAAACTTGAAAAAGCTTTCAGAGTTAGCAACTTTATCCTTACCCCGTACCTCTGGGTCGAGAACCTTCTTGATTCAGATAATCCCGTTACGGTATATCAGTCTTCCGGCGATCCATATACAACCGGATGGATAAACACCCTCGAAGGACAGAGAACTGCCGCTTCGACACCAAATCCGCAGATATACAAATCCGATTATCGCGCGTTTGAAAGAAATCCAGATAATTTTGGTATTCCAAGACTCATTAAGCTTGGTTTCAAAGTTAACTTTACAAGTCAGTCCGGTAAATAATATTGGGAACTTGGAATATGAATAGAAAATATTACGTTAAAGAATTTGTCCTCCTCTTTATCCTTGCGGCCGGTTTAGTGTCGTTTGGATTCAGAGGCAACGACAAAGGAGGCAAAGGCGGAGGAAAGGGAAGCAATAATGCTCCTGCTCTGAAGGCCGGTGACTCCTACAGAATGTTTATCAACAACCTTAACATCCCGATGAACAGATCGGGTGTTGTAGGTGATGTATCCATTTTCGATCCCGAAACCGGTGCTAACTCCTCCGGTGGAAAGTTCGGTGGTAAAGTGTTCCTCTTCTCCGGTGGTTTCTTCCTTAGCGGATTAACCAACGGGGTTCTCTGGACCAACGCCGTTGCATCAGCTTCACGTATTCAGGACTATGTTCCGGGAACTGTGGCTGGTGGCAGAAATGATTCCAAAGCCCAGATATATGTTCTGAGAGCCGCGGAAGGTGATTTCGCACCGGCATGGGATGAGTGGAGAGACGCTGTTAAACTTGGTGCCTATTTCTATGATGGAGACGGTGACGGAGTTTATGATCCCGTTGACAAAAATGGAAACGGCAAATGGGACCCCACTGAAGACAGACCTGATCTCATCGGCGATGAGACCTCATGGTGTGTTTACAGTGATGGAACTGATCCGGCCCTCAGAAGATTCAACGACGTGTCACCTCAGGGTATTGAGATCCGTCAGACAGTTTTCGCTTTCAACACAAAGAGCTTCGTGGGTAACATGATGTTCTTAAGGTACTCGATTCTCAACACTGGTTCTGTTGCCGATGTGATGGATTCAGTATACTTTGGTGTTTGGGCGGATCCTGATCTTGGTGATGCTTACGATGATCTCGTTGGTTGCGATACCATCCTTAATGCCGGTTATGTTTATAACGATGGTGATGATACTGAATATGGTGCCAACCCGCCAACATTCCTTATCGACTTTTTCCAGGGTCCAAAAGCATACGTTGCCGGTGAGACCTATATCGATGTAAACGGTAACGGTAAATGGGACGATGGAATTGACACTCCAGTTGATACTGCCCACTATGTAGGTGGTCAGGTCAGAGGTATTGAGCAGTTCCCGGGTGCCAAGAACCTTGGTCTCTCATCATTCGTTCACTACATGCAGAGTCATCCGACACATGGTGATCCGAACACACGTCAGGAAGCAAGAAATTACATGACCGGTAAAAACCGTATCGGTGATGCTCTTAATCCTTGTACATGGTCATTCGGTGAAGTTCGTGGCGGTATTGATTGCGCTACTGTTGACCCTAAATTCTCATACTCAGGTAACCCTGTTACCAATGTGGGATGGATAAACAACACTGCAACCGATCAACGTCAGATGTCAAACACAGGTCCTTTCAAACTTGAAAAGGGAGTTCCTGTTGATATCGTTGTGGCTTATGTAGTTGGTAGAGGAAACGACGCGAAACAGTCAATTACTGTTGCAAAACAGTACTCTGAGATTGCTCAGCTCCTCTTTGATTCGAACTTCCCTTCACCACCACCGCCACCACCGGTTAAGCCAACCATGCTTACCGGTACTTCGAGTGATGGTCTCGGTTATATCGATATCAATTTTGATACTTACGACCAGTTAAGATACAACGCGGTTGATACAGTGCTTAACATCGATAGAAGAATTAAAGGCTTCTATGTAACTGCTTACAGAACAAACTCGAAAGAGGCTGTCATCAGTGGAGTTGAAAATTCAAGGGTTATCGCGAACTATCAGCTTAACGATTCCATTAAAGGTATCTATACGCTTTTCGCAAACGGTAATCAGGATTTGAAGTTCGCGGAAGTTCTTCCTGAATTCAAGATCGATTCAGCATTGTATGCAACTCCTTCCACGGGCCGTCTCCGTATTAAAGTGACAGCAAATCCGTTTAACGGCGATCCGCTTGTTAAAGGACAGACCTATTACTTTACGGTTACTCCTTACGCGGTGAACCATAAGGCAATCTTCCTTAAAGCTCCGTACGATCAGAATAAACAGCAGGTTTATGGACCTGCAGGCGATTACATCGCCCGTTCCGGTTCGGTTGAAGAATATGAGACCGCGCTGTTACCGGTTGTTTATGGTGAGAACATGTACGTTCCGGCCTCAGAGGGTTCGATTGCACAGAGCGCGCAAGGTCCTTCAAGTGGCAAGGTTCAGTATGTCGTTGTTGACAACAAGAAACTTACCGGTGATACTTACAATGTTGAGTTCTTCAAGAACACAGCCGTAACATCACCATATTCAGTGTTCTACAGGCTTACAAACAAGACTACAAACACTGTACTTGCTGACTCAATGAAGGCATTCGACACAACATTGTCTGTTGTTGCAGGCAAGGTTACCGATGGTTTCCTTCTTAAGGTTTCACCATCCAGCGCAGCTCTCGGAACAGCCACCTATTCTGGTACCAAATGGTACAGGAACTTCTCGGCAGTGGGTGCCCTTACCGGGGTATTCTACACCGGTGGTGACATACCAACTTCAGCGAAGATCAACCTTCCGAAGAACGCTGAAAGAAGCTACTCTACATATATTACAGCCGACAGAATGAGGAGGGTTGAACTCCGGTTCGCTCCTAACTCCGGCAAGGCTTACAGATACGTTCAAGGTTTCGTTGGTACATCCCAGGCTAGAAGAAACGCAAGTTATATCTATGCTGCCGGTGTCACCGCTGCTGATACAGTTTCCTCAAGGGGTGGTCAGATGGGTAAATTCGGCGAAGGTTTCGTTGATGTACCTTTCACCGCATGGGAAGTTGACGCTAAGTACGGAACACAGAGACAGTTGGCCGTTGGTTTCATCGAACTTTCGACAAAGATCCCCGGAGACGTTCAGAATTCCTTCCTTAAAGGTAATCCTGACGGAAACTGGGATCCGGGTGATTCACTTAGATATTCTGGTGAATTCATCGTGATCTTCGATAAACCATACGATGCAACCGGAAGTCAGAAAGACCTCACCGGTGGTGATTTCGGTACCGGAACACCTGTATGGGCAGACCTGCTCACACCACAGACTGTTCCTGCCGGTGCTGATACCAACGTTTATGGTACCGCCTTCAAGTCGGTATTCCGTTCACCCTGGTTGGCCGGTATGTATGTTGTAGGCATGGAAAAGACCGATCCGAACGTATTTTATGCAGCCGGTGACACTCTTAAGCTTCCGCTTGCGTCATATCCATACGTGAACGATATCTTCACATTTTCTACCCAAAAGGGTGGCGATCTGACAGCAGATCAGAAGAGAGCCCTATTTGATAAAGTGAATGTATACCCGAACCCATTGTTCGCGTACAATTCTCAGGCAAGCTATGCCGGTAACACCCCGGATAATCCGTATGTGACATTTACGAATCTTCCGACAGATGTTACTATAAAGATATACTCGCTTTCGGGTATGTTGATACGGACGTTGTCCACTACTGACAAGTCTTCTCCGACTTCACCTTTCTTAAGGTGGGATCTGCAGAATCAAGACGGACTCAGAGTGGCCTCCGGTATGTATCTGGCAATAGTAAAATCGCCTGAGTACGGAGATAAAGTACTTAAATTCGCAATAATTATGCCGCAAAAGCAGATACAAAGGTTCTAACACGAAGTAGGCGGCGGCTGAAAACCGCCGCCATACTTGGAATCAGAAATTAGGAGTTAACTAAATATGAAAAGATACTTATCATTGCTGCTAATACTCGCCTTCGTACTGCCAGCTTATGCGGGTGACGTCTCCCGTAAGGGTACAACCGGTGCAGACCAGTTGCTTATCCCTGTGGGCGCTCGCGGCATAGCTACCGGAGGCGCGTTTGTATCCAATGTAACCGGAATGGAATCTATTTTCTATAATCCGGCCGGTTTGGATGTTGACAGAAAGACCGAAGCAATGTTCAGCTACATGTCTTATATAGCTGATGTAAATGTTTCCTACTTCGCAGCAGGAACCAGCCTCGGTGATTTTGGTTCGATAGCGCTTTCATTCAAATCGCTTAACTTTGGTGATATCCCTGTAACTACAGTTACGAGCCCTGATGGAGATGGTACCACCTACTCTCCAGGATTCCTCGTTGCGGGATTGACCTACTCAAAAGTTATCACTGACAGGGTATCGATTGGTTTTAATGCCAAGGTGATATCCGAAACGATCATGAACTCAAACGCAACCGGGTTCGCTCTCGATTTCGGTGTTCAGTACAGATTCAGCCAGAATTTGTTCATTGGTGCCGCCGTTAAAAACATTGGTACCAACATGCAGTATTCCGGTCAAGACCTTCAGTTCAAAACAACTGTTCCGGGAACAACCCCCGGTTCAACCCTTGGTAACTATACGGCTGTAACAGAGCCTTACCAGATACCCAGCTTCTTTGAACTGAGCCTTGCATACAAGTTTGATTTTGACAAACAGAACAAACTTGAGCTCGGTGGTACATTCGTGAACAACAACGCGTTCGAAGACCAGTTTAAGTTCGGTGCTGAGTACTCATTCAACAATCTCTTCTTCGTAAGAGGTGGTTATGTACTTCAGTCAGCAAACAACCAGGACAACATTTTTGGTGTTAACCTTGGCGCGGGTGTTAACTACAAACTTACCGATGAAATCGGTGTTGTTGTTGACTACGCTTTCCGTCAGGTGAAGGAATTCCCAAATCCTAACCACATCATGACGGTTAAACTGTCGTTCAAGTGATAATTTCACTTTTATCCAAGGCGTCCGTTTAACGCGGGCGCCTTTTTTTTGTTTGAAAATAATGGAGAAAGACACCGGTGAAAAGACTATTTGTCCTGGTTCTGTTTTTAAATATCGCGCTTTTCGCACAGAAAAAACCTCTTTTTGATCTCGACTATGCCAGGTTTGCCGGAGACGACACGTCAGGCATTGTTGAAGTCTACTACAGCTTTTATCAAAACGCGTTTCACACAGTTCAATCGGATGCCCGTTCATTTATTCGCGGGGCAATCGGAATTGCTATTGAAGAGATTGCAACTTCGCAAATGTATTTCAAGCGGGAGTACAATTTTGCTTCGCCGGTGATAGATTCGGTCAAGAATAATTTAACAGGAGTTCTGCGATTCAGGCTTAAATTTGGTGATTATAAGTTCGCCTTTGCAGTAAAAGATCTTGAGATGACCGACCGGGTTGATACGGCTAAATTCGCTATAAAAATAGCGCATCCTGACAAAGACAAGTTCGGGATAAGTGATATCGAGGTGGCAACCAAGATAGAAAAGTCTGACAACGATTCATCCACTTTCTTCAAGAATACTTTTGAAGTGGTGCCGAATGTTTCCACGGTATTCGGTGAAAATCTTCCTGTGGTATTTTATTACGTCGAACTTTATAACCTTAACAAAGATTCCGATCCGGAGTTGCTGATACTTGAGAGGGTGCTGACAAACGACAAAAATGAAGAAGTCAGCAGAAAAAGAAGATACATCCCCCGGAAAAATCCTTCTATAGTTGAAGCGAACACAGTAAATATTTCAAAGTTACCAACCGGTTCTTATAATCTTACTCTCGCTTTGTATGATTCTCTCGCTAATGAAATCGCGATGGCAACAAAGAAGATATACGTTTTCAATGCCAATGTTGTGGATACAGTTGCAACCAAATATTCAGACAACGAATTCCTCTCATCTGAATTTGCCATGATGAGTGAGGAAGAGATCGATGAAGCTTACGCTCAGGCAAAATATATTGCCTCAAAAGTTGAAGAGAAACAATGGGATAACCTTAAAGATCTCGACGGTCGTCGGAACTTCCTCTTTAATTTTTGGAGAAACCGTGACGCGGATCCCGCAACTACCGTTAACGAGTTCAAACGTGAATATTACAAGCGGATAGAATACGCGAATCAGGCTTATTCATCATTCCAACGGAAAGGTTGGCAGACAGACCGTGGCAGGGTGCATATAGTTTATGGCCGCCCCAGCGAGATCAACCGGTTCCCTTCACAGCTTGACACCAAACCATACGAAGTCTGGAACTATGATGATATCGAGGGAGGCGTCGAGTTTGTATTTGGAGATATTTCAGGATTTGGCGATTACAAACTTCTGCACTCAACCAAGCGTGGTGAATTGCGTGACGACAATTGGCAATCGAGAATAAAGACGCTTTAAAATGGTTATATTGCGTGTTCAAAAAAATATGAACATGTAGATTTGCAAAACGTTTTAGAATACGCGTTATTCTCACTTTTCAGCAAGATATTCTGTCTTGTCGGTTTTAAAAGGGCGCACCTGTTTGCGCCCTTCCTCACATTTATTTTTCATGACCTTTTAAAACTCCGCAGGAGTGTGGTCATGAAAAACCTTTCAATAGCTTTCCCCGAAATGAGCGAAGACGAGAGAAGAGTGCTTTGCAGAAAGTGTTACGTAAGTGCCGCGAAAACTTTTATTGAGATAATGGGTCTTCCGGCCCTGAAATATTATGAAGTTGAGTCATTCGTCAGTGATGAGGTGGCAGAACTTGGCAGGCAGATGCACTCACGGGGGAAAGGAGTGGTACTCCTTACCGCGCATTTCGGCAATTGGGAGTTGGGTGCCGTTGTCTATGCCCGCAGGATGGGTTTACCGGTAGTCAGCCTCACACAGGAACAACGGAATGGTTACGTGGCCGCCTGGATGGAAAAAGCGAGATCGATGTGGGGGAACAAAGTTGTGCACACCGGACATGCTGCCATGACTTTATATAAATCGCTTAAAAATGGTGAGATGATTGGTGTCGTCGGTGATCAACGGGGACCGCGGGATGGGCTGCACGTCCCTTTTTTCGGAAGGAGTTCCGCTGTGAATGAAGGATCGGCACTTCTTGCTCTGAGGGCAGGTTCGCCGATTCTCATGTGCTTCATGGTGAGAAATGAGGATGACAGCTATTCACTCCACGCGCATGAAATATCATTCGAAGGGCTGCCGCAGGAAATGAACAAAAAGGTGGAAGAAATTACCCGCAGGCACACCGCCTTGCTTGAAGAGTACATCAGAAAGTATCCTGAACAATGGTTTTGGATGCACAACAGGTGGAAGTATTGAGCAGCGGCAGGATACTTGTCATCCAGACGGCCTTTCCGGGGGATTCCGTGCTGGCTCTCCCCTTTATACAGGAGTTGAAGAGACTCAATCCCGGGGATGAGATAGACGTGGTATCCGCGCCCGTTTCCGCGGAGATATTCGGGCATTCGCCATCTGTTTCCGGGGTGCACATATTTCACAAAAGGGGGGAACACAAAGGTGGCAAGGGGTTAACCAAGTTCGCTTCAGAGTTGAGAGAAAGAAAATACTCCAGGCTTTACTCGCTTCACCGGTCATTCCGTACCACATTGATCATGAGTCTTGCCGGGGCACAAGAGTCGACGGGTTTCGACATTGCAGCTTTATCTTTCCTCTACAATAGACGTGTAAAATACGTCCACAACGATCACGAAGTAAAACGAAACCTGAACATGCTTGGGGATTACAGAGACGACCGATGGAAGATAATGCCGGAAGTGGTTGCAACCGGTGATCAGAAAACCAGGGTTGAATCTTTTCTACGTGGAATCAACGGCGGACAAAAAACAATTGCAATATTTCCCGGAAGCGTCTGGGAAACTAAAAGGTATCCAATAAAATATTACGCGGAAGTGGCGGCAGCCCTTTCTTCGCAGGGACAAACGGTAGTCATCGGCGGAAGTGCTGCTGAAAAGGAGATGGGGGCGGAGATCATCAGACATTCAGGCGAAAAGATACTCAATTTATGTGGTGAATTCAGTATAATTGAGTCGATTGAATTACTCAGACATGTTTCGCTGGTAATAACCAACGATAGCGCCCCGACGCATTTTGCTATGGCTGCGGGAGCCCCGGTACTGACTATATATTGCTCGACAGTTCCTGAATTTGGTTTTTATGGATACTCAACCCGCAGCCACCACCTCACGAAGGATGTAACATGCAAGCCATGCGGGGTTCACGGGCACAAAAAATGTCCCACCTCCGGATTTGAGTGTGGAACCGGATTATACCCTTACGAGGTTTTAAACAAAGTAAACCAAATCTTGACGGAAAATGAGTAAGACATTAAAAATAAATCTTGACGAAAAACCTGGTGAGGCGATAACCACCGCGACGAAATTGTATTATGAGGGAAAGGTTTTCGCGTATCCTACCGATACTATTTATGGATTCGGCGCAAATCCATTTAACCAGGACGCGCTCGCCAAGATAACGGCGATGAAAAGAAGAAGCATCGGGAAGAAGTTCATTCTTCTTGCAGCAGATCTCGAAATGGTTCTTAAATATGTGGAGTTAAAGGATGAAGCGCACGCTGATCTTCTGCTGTCGCTTTGGCCCAATCCGGTTTCGATTGTGTTGCGGTTGAATTCGTATTACCGGGATATCATGGGAGAGGAGACGACGGCTTTCAGGGTTCCGAATCACAGTTTTTGCAGAAAACTCCTCACCGAATTGAAAATGCCGCTTGTATCAACCAGTGTAAACAGAAGTGATGAACCGGCAATGAATGATTTCAGTTTGATCTCACAGGAGTTCAGCGGTGAAATTGACGCTATATTCTACACTTCAAGACCTCCTCTGAACATAGCTTCCACTGTGATCGATCTTTCAGGGGATGAACCAAAATTGTTGCGGGAAGGAATGATCTCTTTTAACGAGATACTGAACAAGTACAGCAGGCGGGATGGATAAGATCAGGAAAAAGCTTGAAAAACTGAGATTCAGGCTTCTGCTGCTTCCGGCTGATAACCACTCCGAAGTGCCGGTAACTGTTATAGGTTTCAGGAAAGGGGTGATCTACTTTGGCGTAATACTGATTGCAACCCTGTTGATATCATTTTTCGTTTTCAGGTTTACTCCATTTAACACTCTGGTGGATGTAAAGGCAGAGCTCTCTGATCAGGATCTGGCGACAATTCAGAATTTGAACAAACGGGTAACCGTGCTTGCATCCGAGCTAAACAAGATCAGACTCGAGAATGAAAGAATGAAGTTCCTTCTGACATTAACAGATTCCACCAACGGGAAACAGACGGATTCAGTGAAGGTACCTCCGGTCTTGAAGAAAAACGGGAAGAATAAACAGATAAAATGAAATTTAAGTTAGAAAAGAAATTTTACCGCCCGATCACCGTGATCTCCTCCGACGTGATAATCAGAGGTGAAGTGGAGGGTGAATGCGACATGCGGTATGATGGCCAACTGAAGGGGGATATCAGGGTTGACGGCCTGCTTCTGATAGGGAAGAGTGCCAGAATTACCGGAAACCTCGTAGCCGGCAGCATTTCGATAGCAGGGAAGGTCACCGGAAATGCGTACGCCACTGAAAAAGTTGAAATAACAAGCACAGGCGCACTGCACGGTGACATAAAAAGCAAGACTCTTGTTATCGAAGAGGGCGGGGTGTACAAAGGAAAAGTTGAAGACGGTACCGAACCGCTTAAAGTGGAAGAAATGGAAGACCCTGCCGGTGAGAAAAGCACAGAGGAGACCGGTGCCTAAAAGCGAAGACAATATAGCCGAGAGTCTGAAAGCTGTGGCTCCCTATATGGGGCTCGGGGTGCAACTTGCCGTAACGATCGTTGGCATGGTGTTCCTGGGGCAGTGGCTTGACGAAAAATACAGCACGGGCTACTGGCTGTGGATCTGTTCCTTTGCCGGAATAACCATCGGTATTTACAGCTTCATCAAAACGGTAATGGATCTTGAAAAAAAGAATGTGAAGAAAGATGGACCCAAAAAGTAAGCTACTGACCGTGTCAGTGGTGTTGATAACTGTTTTTCTGGTTACAGGTTTGGCGGGGCTGATCTTCTTTCCTGCTGATATCCTGCCGGTCAGGGAATTTTTCTGGGGGCAGATTCCGGGGGTGCTTAATTTTGCCGCCGGAGTGGCAGCAATAAAATATGCCTCGAACAAAGAGGACAAGAATTTCATGATAATTGTGCTCGGGGCAATGACATTAATGATGATGTTCCTGGCACTGTTCATAATATTTTCCCTTTATGTCTTGAATTTTAGCGAAAAATATTATATACTTACAGTCTTTATTTTTTATTTTTTGTACCTGACCCTGCAACTGATCTATTTAGTGAAATCAGAGAAGAAGACACTTTCAAATAATGTACACTGATACCACAAAAGCATTAGCTGACACTCTTAATAAAGCTCACAGTGAAGGCGCAAGCCAGAGTAGTGACTGGATCCTCCATCATATCATGGATGGAAACTACCTCGACTTCACGCCGTTCGGCAAGATACCATTGCCCGATTTCTGGATCGGTGATTTTCATATCGCGATCACCAGACACGTGGTTTTTATGTGGCTTGCTGCCATTATTCTGGTGGTTCTTCTTGTCCGTACGGCAAAAAGATACAGTAAGACGAGCATACCCAACAGGCTGACAAGCGCCATTGAGATTTTGATACTTTTTGTCAGGGATGAGATCGCGAAGCCGAGCATCGGAGGGGGATATGAGAAATTTGTTCCATATCTGCTCACCGCTTTCTTTTTTATATTATTCGCGAACTTCCTTGGTTTGATACCGTTTTCCGCGACTGCCACCAGCAACATTTCAGTTACCGCGACACTTGCAACGCTTTCTTTTATTGTCATCCAGTGGGGAGGCATGAAGAAAAACGGCGTATTTGGATATTTCAAGGGATTGATCCCTCATGGGATCCCCGTATTCCTTTTGCCGATCATGATAGTGGTTGAGCTGCTCGGATTGTTCACGAAGCCATTCGCGCTCGCCATCCGTCTTTTCGCGAACATGACCGCCGGTCACATAGTTATTTACGCCCTCATAGGGCTGATATTTGCCATGAAAACTCTGGTGGTTGCACCTGTTTCAGTCGGAATGGCATTGTTCATCTACATGCTTGAAATTCTGGTAGCGGGACTTCAGGCCTACATTTTTACAATGCTGTCAGCCGTATTCATTGGCATGGCAGTGCATCAGGATCATTAAAAAACGAAAAACAATTCTATTACGGAGGAATCAAAATGGAGTTAGCACATTTAGCAGCCGGTATCGGAGCAGCCTTAACAATCATCGGTGGTGGTTTTGGTATTGGCAAGCTTGCTGCAGCAGCTATGGAAGCAACCGGTCGTCAGCCTGAGGCTGGTGGTGGTATCAGAACCACTATGATCATTGCCGCGGCGCTTATCGAAGGTATCTCACTCTTCGCGCTCGTTATCTGCTTCATCCTTGCCGGAAAATAAGGCATTAAAGCAAAGGTAAAACAATGATCTTTAGCACATTTGTCATGCTTGCGTCTTCCGGTGAGGAAGGCAAGGTAAGCCTGCTCGATGTAAATGGCGGTCTGGCATTCTGGACCGTACTCACGTTCATCGCACTGTTGCTCATACTTGCCAAATATGCCTGGAAGCCTATCCTGAACGCTCTCGATGAGAGGGAAAAGGGTATTAAAGACGCGCTTGAAGCGGCAAAGAAGGCGAAGGAAGAAGCTGACCTCTTGAGGGCTGAAAATGAAAAAGCCCGAAAAGAGAATGATGAAGCAGCCAGAAGGCAGATGGAAGAGAGCAAAAAATTCATTCAGGAGCAGCGTGCCAAAATGGCTGATGAGCTGAAGGATGAATTT
This sequence comes from Bacteroidota bacterium, assembly GCA_023433685.1. Taxonomy (GTDB): domain Bacteria; phylum Bacteroidota; class Ignavibacteria; order Ignavibacteriales; family Ignavibacteriaceae; genus UTCHB3. The sequence goes on along the minus strand of JAEYUD010000073.1, from coordinate 7,678 downwards.
GAGAAAAAGAGAAAAGACTTTGATGCAGAGCTCGAAAACCGCGAGCGTGAAATGGTCGAAAAGGTAACAAAAGATGTTGCTGATGTAGTAGTGGCCGCTGCTGAAAAGGTTATCAAAGCCAATCTTGATGCCGGGAAAAACAAATTGTTGGTTGATAAATTTATTGATGAAATAAGGAATAACTAACGATGTTTTTCAGCAAGGTAGCCGTCAAATATGCTTCTACCCTCTATTCGGAGTCGGGTACCGGCGGGAATGCCAAAGCTGTCTATGAAGATGTTGAAAGCATTTTGAACGTCTTTAAAGAAAATGACAACCTCAGCCGTGTGATTCAGTCGCCCGTATTTCGCGAATCGGATAAACTTGCCATACTTCTAAAAATTTGCAAAGGCAAAGTTGACGATTCACTTGTCCGCTTTATCGAGTTCCTCGGGAAAAGGGAAAGATTATCCTTCACCCGTGAGATCTTTGCCGCGTATATCAGTGTAGCCGACCGGGAAGCCGGGTTCAAGAATCTTGAAATATCTTCGGCGTTCGACCTTGATGACGCGGAAGTCGCGAAGCTTAAAAAGGAGTTTGAAGACTACTTCAAGTGTAAATTGAAGTTAAAGGTAACGACAAACCCTGATCTGATTGGCGGCTTTGTAGCCAGGACGGATGAAGTAGTAGTTGACGCATCTGTGAAGAATCAGCTGGACAAACTGCGCAGAACTTTCAGCAGCGCCGGCGTTTCGCTAAACAAAATTTAACTATGGGACTTGATATATGATTAAAATCAGACCGGATGAGATAACAAATCTACTTAGAGAGCAATTGTCCGGACAGAAATCGGAAGCGGATATCTATGAAACAGGTACCGTTCTTTCCGTTGGTGATGGTATAGCGAGAGTCTACGGTCTTTCGAAGGTAATGGCAAGCGAGCTGGTTAAGTTCCCAAATGATGTTGTTGGTATGGTTCTTAACCTTGAAGAAGACTCCGTTGGTTGCGCTCTTTTTGGTGATTCATCTCTTGTAAAAGAGGGTGATGAGGTAAGAAGAAGCGGGCTTGTTGCTTCGATGCCTGTTGGTGAAGAAATGCTCGGCAGGGTTATAACCCCGCTTGGCATCCCGATAGATGGCAAAGGAAGCATCAACACTACCAAAACTCAGGAGATCGAGAAGAAAGCTCTTGGCGTTATGCAGCGTCAGCCAGTAAAAGAGCCCCTTCAGACCGGTATAACAGCTATTGATGCCATGATCCCGATCGGACGTGGTCAGAGAGAGTTGATCATCGGTGACCGCCAGACCGGTAAAACTGCCATTGCAATTGATACGATCATCAATCAGAAATTTACACATACCGAAGAGGCAAAAGCCAACGGTATCAATCCTGTTTACTGTATCTATGTTTCTGTTGGACAGAAACGTTCGACCGTTGCACAGGTAGTAGCCAAGTTGCAGGAAACAGGCGCTATGGCGTATACCACGGTTATTTCAGCGTCAGCCTCAGACCCGGCTCCCATGCAGTTCATTGCTCCTTATTCAGGCGCTTGCCTTGGCGAGTTCTTCAGGGATTCAGGCAGACATGCCCTCGTGATTTACGATGATCTTTCAAAGCAGGCTGCGGCTTACAGAGAGCTTTCACTTCTTTTGAGAAGGCCTCCGGGACGTGAAGCCTACCCGGGTGACGTATTCTATCTCCACTCAAGGCTTCTTGAGAGAGCATCAAAGTTGAGTGATGAACTCGGTGGCGGTTCGTTAACCGCGCTTCCGATCATCGAAACCCAACAGGGTGACGTTTCGGCTTACATCCCTACGAACGTAATCTCGATCACCGATGGTCAGATATACCTCGAACCAAACCTCTTCAACGCGGGTGTGCGTCCCGCCATCAACGTGGGAATCTCCGTTTCCCGTGTGGGTGGTAACGCGCAGATAAAAGCCATGAAGAAGGTTGCTGGAAGTCTGAAACTTGATCTTGCCCAGTACAGGGAACTCGAAGCTTTCGCGAAATTCGGAAGTGATCTTGATGTATCAACTCAGAGAACCCTCTCGAGAGGTTCACGTCTTGTTGAACTTCTGAAACAGGGTATCTATCGTCCGATACCGGTTGAAAGACAGGTTGTATCGGTGTACGTGGGTACAAGAGGCTACCTCGATGAAGTTGAGATATCAAGAGTGAAGGAATTTGAGCACGAGTACATCGAGTTTATCGAAAGGCAGTATCCTGATATTCTTAAGAGCATCAGGGAAGCCAAAGAGATAAAACCTGCTACTGAAGAGCTGATCAAGAAATCAGTTGTTGAATTTTCCGCTTCATTCAAGAAGTAGAGCTGAAGAGACATGGCAACACTTAGAGACCTGAGAAGCAGGATCAAAGGTGTCAAGAGCACCCAGCAGATCACAAAGGCGATGAAAATGGTTGCCGCGGCGAAATTACGCCGTGCCACGGATGCTATCATCAGCGCGAGACCTTACACAAATAAATTGGGAAGCCTTGTCAGCAATCTCTTCACGGAGGAAGACAAGGCTACAAATCCCTTCGTGAAAACGAGGGAAGTGAAGACCGAGCTGGTGGTTGTGATCACTGCCGACAGAGGGCTCTGCGGAGCTTTCAATACCAATATTATCAAAGAGACCACGGCTTATGTCAGCGGTCTGAAAGCCAGGGGAATAAATCCCTTGATGTATTGCGTTGGAAAGAAGGGTTACGACCATTTCCGGAAGCGTGACTACAAATTGGAAGGTGACCTCACGGGGTTGTTCAATTCGTTGAATTTCTCATTCGTCGGGAAGATTCTCCCATCGATATTGAGTGGTTATCTCGAAGGCAGGTTCGACAAGGTTACTTTTATATATAACGAATTCAAGTCGGTTATATCGCAGAAAGTGATCGTGTCGCAGTTCCTCCCGGTGCCTCTCGAGGTTCAGGAAGGTACATCAGGCGACCTTTTCATTTTCGAGCCTTCGCAAAAAGATATTCTGAACTCACTTTTGCCGCAGTATCTTGAAACCAACCTTTGGAAGGCTCTTCTCGATTCAAATGCCGCAGAGTTTGGAGCAAGAATGACCGCGATGGAGAACGCGACCACGAATGCGTCAGAGCTGATCACATCGCTGAAGCTAACATATAATAAAGCCAGGCAGGCAGCCATCACGAAAGAACTTCTCGAGGTTGTTTCGGGAGCAAATGCTCTTAAAGGTTAGCGCTACGAATGTTTGAGGATATCAGCGAAAAGCTGGAATTAGCCCTAAAAAAAATACGCGGGCAGGGAAAACTTACCGAGTCGAACGTAAGTGACACGGTAAGGGAGATCCGCCGGATACTTCTTGATGCCGATGTTAACTACAAGGTTGCAAAGGAGTTTATTGAGCGTATAAGGGTTAAAGCGATGGGGCAGGAGGTTATTGCCTCAATCACCCCGGGTCAGCTGATCACTAAAATTATTTATGACGAGCTGGTCGATCTGCTTGGTGGGTCTTCACAGGAACTCAGCCTGAACCCATCCGGCAAGACGATTCTGCTGGTGGTCGGTCTTCAAGGTTCCGGTAAAACCACTTTCTCAGGAAAGCTGGCGAAGCGGTTCAAGGCGATGGGCAAAAGACCATTGCTCGTGGCGGCAGACATCTACCGTCCGGCTGCTATTGATCAGCTGAAAACACTCGGAACACAAATTGATGTTCCCGTTTTCAGTCTTGAAGTAAAAGACGCGCGAAAAATTGCAACAGATGCCCTTAAGTTCGCGGATGAGAACAGAAACGATCTGATAATCATCGATACCGCGGGACGTCTGCACGTTGACGAAGAACTGATGACGGAAGTAGCCGATATTAAACAATTGGTGAAACCGACCGAGGTTCTTTTTGTTGTTGACTCGATGACCGGACAGGACGCGGTTAATTCCGCTAAATCGTTCAACGATGTCGTTAATTTTGACGGTATTGTTTTAACGAAACTTGACGGTGACTCAAGAGGTGGTTGCGCCCTTTCGATCAGGGAAGTGGTGGGCAAACCGATCAAATTCATCTCGACGGGTGAAAAGCTCGAAGCGATGGATATTTTCTACCCTGACCGCCTTGCCTCAAGAATACTTGGGAAGGGAGACGTGGTCAGTCTGGTTGAAAAAGCCCAGGAGGCTTACGACCAGAAAGATGCCGAAGAACTTGAAGAAAAACTCAGGAAGAACAGGTTCGACTTCGACGACTTCCTGAAACAGATTAAGATGATCAAGAAGATGGGATCGCTCTCATCTCTTATTGCAATGATACCGGGGATACCGTCTCAAGTCAAAAACCAAAAGGTTGATGACAACGCTCTTGTAAAAGTTGAAGCGATGATAAGCTCAATGACAAAGGCGGAGAGATCGAACCCCAAAATACTGAACGGAAGCCGCCGTCGCAGAATCGCGAGAGGAAGCGGCACTTCGATTCAGGATGTTAACCGTTTGATCAAGCAGTTCACAGAAATGCAGACGATGATCACACGCCTTAACAAGCAGAATTTTTTTAGAAAACAGAAATAACATAATTTGATATCCGGAGGAAACCAGATTTGGTCAAATTAAGACTCAAAAGAATGGGCAAGAAAAGACAGCCCGTTTATAAAATTGTAGCCGTTGACTCAAGAGTACCGAGAGACGGAAAGTATTTGGAAGCAGTCGGACAGTACAACCCGAAGACTGATCCTCACACTGTAGTTGTTGATGAAGAAAAAGCACTGAAGTGGCTCGGATTTGGCGCACAGCCTACCGATACCGTCAGAAGCCTGCTCCGTCAGACCGGTATACTTTACAAAAGACAGATGATTAGAAAGAACTTCCCTGCCGATGTTATCGAAGCTAATATGGCAAAATGGAGAGAAGGTCGCAATATCCCTGCCCCTGCTCCAAAGAAGGAAGTTAAAGCTGCCCCCGCCCCGGTGGAAGTGGTGGTTGAGAGTTCCGATAGTGCAGCAGAAGTGAAGGGTGCTTCTTCTGAAGAGAACGCATAGTTCTCGATCTGTACTCAACTATGATCTAAGCCCCCTTGCTCGAATGGAGGATTCCTAATGAAGGAATTTGTTGAATTCATCTCTAAACATCTTGTCGATTCACCCGACAAGGTAGTCGTTGAAGTCAAATCCGAGGAGGAAAAAAAAATCGTTTTCGCTCTGAGAGTCGACGCTGATGATGTCGGTAAAGTTATCGGTAAACAAGGCAAGACCGCGCAGGCGATACGGATTCTTTTAACCGCTGTGGCAGCTAAGGAAGGCAAACGGGCGGTATTGGAAATCATCGACTAAGCCCGGTTCCTCTTCGTGGACGGTTACATTCTTATTGGCAGGATAGTCTCGGTTTACGGTAAGAACGGGTTTGTACGATTAGGATCTTTTTCAGATTTTCCGGACCGTTTTTTAAAGCTTAAAACGGTCTCATTGGAATTCTATGCTTCATTCAAGCAGTTAAAGGTGGAAAAAGTAAAAATTGACGGACAAGACATCCTGATGAAGTTCGAAAAGTTCGATACTGATGCAGATGCCGGCATTTTGGCCGGTAAAGACGTATACGTCCCGGAGAGTGAAACCGTTAAACTGCCCGCCAACACCTACTTCATTCATGATCTGATCGGGAGCAAGGTGATCTTCCGTGAAGAAGAGCTTGGCATTATTGAAGACGTGATGATCCTTCCGGCAAATGATGTATACGTGGTCAGAAAAGAGGGAAAAGAGGTGCTTGTGCCTGCAATTAGAGAATTTATAGAAAAATTTTCAGCAGATGACAAGGTTCTGGTTCTCTCTGAGAACTACCCGGGATACGACGATGAGGATTGACATGATCACAGCGGTGCCCGATTTTTTTGACGGCCCGTTGAACTCAAGTATTATTAAACGTGGGCAGAACAAGGAAAAGGTTGAGATACACGTCCACAACCTGCGTGACCATGCATACGACAAACACCGGATGATCGACGACAAAGCGTTCGGAGGTGGTGCCGGGATGGTCTTAAAGGTGGAACCCTTTTTCGACATAATAGAGAAGCTGAAAAGCGAGAGAAATTATGATGCCGTGGTTTTTACCGCGCCGCACGGTAAGATATATGACCAGCAGGATGCCAACAGGTACTCCCTGATGGAAAACATCATTATAATATGCGGTCATTACAAAGGGATCGACGACAGGGTTCGTCTCGCGTTCGCCACTGATATTGTATCGATCGGAAATTTTGTTCTAACCGGTGGTGAATTGCTCGCGATGGTAATGGTCGACTCAATAGTGCGACTGATACCGGGTGTACTGAATGACAGTGAGTCGGCACTTGACGATTCATTTCAGGATGGTGAGATGATTGGCGCGCCATGCTTCACAAGACCTGCCGACTACAGGGGTATGCAGGTTCCCGATGTGCTTCTGCAGGGCGACCATGGAAAAGTGAAGTTGTGGAGAGAAGAACAATCAAAGATTTTAACTGAAATTTGGAAAAAGATAAACAAGATTGGAGCACAGGTATGAAAAGCCTATATGATTTTATCCCTGAGGAAAAGAGAACTGATTTTGATGAATTCAAGATCGGTGACAGAGTCAGGGTACATGTAAGGGTTATCGAGGGCGACAAAGAAAGAATCCAGCCATTCGAAGGTGACGTTATCGGCATCAAAGGAAGCATGGAGAACAAAACTTTCACAGTTCGCAAGATCTCAAGCGGCGTTGGTGTTGAGAGGATATTCCCCTTCAACTCGCCGAAAGTAGCCAAAGTTGAGCGTATCAGAGAAGGAAAGATCCGCAGAGCGAAGCTTTACTATCTCAGAGAGCTTTCCGGTAAAGCTGCCAAGATCAAAGACAAAAACTTACGTTAATCGTAATCTTACAGATTTGGAAAACGGCTGTCGCGGTTTGAACCGTGGCAGCCTGTTTTTTTCTTTATGAAACTTGGAATCTCTCCTAACATACTCACAGGAATGTTTGCCACTTTTTTGAAGAGCAAACTTGGCTGTGAGATCATCTTTATGCCCGTTTCGAAACTGCCCGACGCGGTTAAGAACCGGGAAGTTGACATCGCGTTAATTCCACCACTCGACCTGCATCAAGGCGGTGATTTCTGCATCTCAGGCAGTTATGGCATTGTTGCTGAAGGAATATTTTCAAACAACTTCCTCTACTTCAAACCGGGTGAAAAAGACGTTCAGCAGATCACGATGAAGGGCGATATCTCCTTTCACGACATAACCCTCCTTAGAATGATCTTCAAAGAGCTATATGGCATTGATCCGCATCTTGACACTTACGACGGTGACATCCACCATGTTAGCAATCTTCTGGTTGCCGGCGACGACAATTACCTCTCCGGACGTTATGAACTGGGGATGAACATTGTGGAAGAAGCCGTTGAATGCTTCAATTACCCGTTGATATCCTACGTACTTATCTCATCCAGGGAAGAGATACTTGAGTCGGTTCACCACAAGATCAAGCAATTGAATGACGACCTCTTTAACTTCGGAAGCGAATACCTTTCAACAACCGGAATTTCTGAGCGAACCCTCGAATTTCTTTCAGAGAATCTTCACCATTTGTCATTCGAATTGAACGACGAACTCATTGAAGCACTTCAAAACCTTGTTTCCACCCCTTATTACTATAACTTTACCGAGGATATTCCGGAGTATACACTTGTTTGAAGTGTTCGGTGTTAGGTATTAGGTATTAGGTATTAGGTATTAGGT
>JAEYUD010000059.1 GCA_023433685.1 Bacteroidota bacterium | reverse complement strand
TCTTTAAGGTTTACAAAATTTGTACCTTTTACCACCCTCCCATCGCGGACATCAAGACAGGGGATTATTCTTTTAGCCGGCATATTTTTTCATCTCCTCAAGTGTTATTCTTCTCTCATACCACGCTTTTCCGACAACGGTGCCCCAGACATCAATTTCCTGAAGGGCGGCGAAGTCTCCGGCATCTTTCACCCCGCCCGAAGCAATAAACCTGGCTCCGGGGAAGTTCTTTTGGAGCGAAGCGTAAAGCCCGGTGTTCACACCCCGGAGGGTGCCGTCAAGTGAAATGTCGGTAACGAGATATGTATCGACGCCAAGCCCGAGGCAGTACCATATCTGATCTTCAACGGGCACCAGGGAAGTCTTTTGCCAGCCGTCGGTGGCGATCATCCCCTCCCGGACGTCGGAAGCAGAGACGATCCGCTCCGGACCAAGTTTCGCAACGATTTGCTCGAACCCGTCCCGTTTTTTTATTGAGATCGAGCCGGCAATCAGACGGTCGGCGCCTGACTCGATCACCATTTCAGCATCTTTAAGCGAGCGGATGCCCCCACCCGTCTGTATCCGCACCTTCAGATGCTTCTTGATCTCCCTGATCGCCCCGGTTGCCATTGGCTTTCCTTCTTTCGCGCCGGATAGATCGACGATGTGGAGCAGACTGAATCCCGCGTTTACGAACATCTCCGCCACTTCCAAAGGGGAGTCGCCGTAAACAACTGTCGTGTCGAACTTCCCTTCTGTCAGTCGCACAACTTTTCCGTTATGTATGTCTATTGCCGGGATAACTTTCATTGGTTACCTCCCGTCTCAATGAAATTCCGGAGCAGTCTTAATCCTTGATCCGATGATTTTTCAGGGTGGAACTGCACGCCCCACTTGTTCCCTTTTCGAAGCGCGGCTGTGTAGGAGCCTGAATTGTTGGCAATCGCCACAGTCTCAGGTATGACCGGCAGTTTGTAGGAGTGAGCGAAGTAGAAATAGCTTCCGCTCTCGATCCCCTCGAAGAGTGGATCACCAGCGGTAAATTCCACCCTGTTCCACCCCATCAGCGGGACTTTGGAGGCAACTCGGTCGAACAGTGAGCACCTTCCTTGCACAACCCCGAGGCAGTCTGCATCACCTTCTTCGGATGATTCAGCCAACAGCTGCATCCCGAGGCAGATCCCGAGGAAAGGTTTACCGGTGGTTTTTATGAACTCAACCACACCTTTCTCGTTCAGATTATCCATTGCCGCGCGGGCCGAGCCCACTCCCGGGAGTATTATCCTCCCGCACTTTTCCAGTTCCGGCACGGATGAGGTTATTATGAACCGGGCTCCCAGTTTCTCCAGCGCGCAGAAAACGGAGGCGGTATTACCCGCGCCATAGTCGATTATTCCTGTCATAGCACCCCCTTGGTTGACGGGAGGAAGTCCAGTGTTCTCTCATCCTTCCTGACGGCTTCGTTAAGGGCTTTGGCGAACGCCTTGAAGATCGCTTCTATCTTGTGGTGATCGTTTTTCCCCTTGGCTCTGATCACGATGTTCGCTTTCATTCCCGCGGCCACACCGTTGAAGAACTCTTCGACAAGCTCAACAGGGAGGTCACCAACTTTCTCCCGCTTGAACCTGGCTTTGAATTTTACACGGATCCTTCCTCCGGGATCGAGTGAACAGATCGCTTCCGAATCATCCATCGGGAGATAAAATCCATATCGCTGAATGCCCGCCTTGTTGCCGAGAGCTTTCATTATTGCCTCGCCGAGAGCGATGCCGGTGTCTTCGACCGTGTGGTGTTCATCGACGTGGAGGTCGCCGAGCACGCTCACCCTTAGCCCCATGTTTCCATGCCTCGCCACCTGCTCGAGCATGTGATCAAAAAAGCCTATACCTGTAGCGACCTCAGCCGTCCCGGGTTCATCGAGCAGCACTTCAACCCTTACGCGGGTCTCTTTTGTTACTCTGAAGGTTACACCCCGCCTGCCCGTTTTCGTGGTTGTTTCGGGGAGAAGAAGATTTGCTTTCTCCTTCTCAACCCCGAGTGCTTCCAGAAGTGTCATCATTTCGGAAGTGGTGCCGATCGAAATTCTCACGCACCCCTCGAGGAGCGGCTGACTTGACCTGTCACGAATGATCACTCCCTTTTCAGCAAGCGAGTCACACAACCCCTTTGGATCGGTCACTTTCATGAGGAGGAAGTTTGAATCAGAAGGATATATTTTCTCAACGAAGGGGAGATCATTCACAATTCGCGCGAACTTTTCACGTGTTTCAGTCACGGTGGCCAGTTTCTTCCTGATCACGTCATACTGCCCCAGCACTTCCAGCGCTTTTTGCTCCGTCAGTTTATTTATTGAATATGGCGCCTTGACCTTGAACAGCCATGAGACAAGTCCCGCGTCACCCACAAGATAACCGATCCGCGCGCCCGCCAAACCAAAGGCTTTTGAGAACGTTCTCATCACACAGAGATTTGGATACTCAAGCGCTTCACGTAGCATCCCTTCGGTGTTACTGAAATCGATGTAAGCTTCATCAACAACCACGGGACCGCCAAACCCCTTCACCACTTTGAGCATCTCTTCCCTCTTCAGAAGGTTACCTGTCGGGTTGTTTGGAGAACAGAGAAAGATGATCTTCGTTTCAGGCGTGACTGCTTTGAGCAGCTTTTCAGCATTCAGATCAAAGGTGTCCGCCTCCAGCAGGATGGAATTGAGCCGTATGTTGTGGATATCGCAAACCGTGCGGTACATTCCATAAGTTGGTTCCGCCGTGAGGGCTTCACTTTTACCGGGATCGCAGAAGAGCTTCACAAGCAGGTCGATTATCTCATCACTCCCCACTCCAAAGAAGATATTCTCCGAAGGCACTTTTATCTTCGCGCCCAGACTCTCGCGCAGTGCCAATTGTGAAGGATCGGGGTACCTTTCAAGCTTCTCTTCAGAAGCCATTAACGGGTTTTCGTTGGCGTCGAGGAATATGTAGCCGTTCCCTTTGTAAATATCACGGGCAGAACGGTAAGGTTGAAGACCTTTAAGGTGAGTTCTCAGATATTTTTCAATCATTTTTCCATCCTCGTTTTAACCGCGAGAGCGTGCGCATCGAGTCCTTCGATACCTGCCAGGTTCGTGATGGTATCAGCCAGCAATTCCAGCCCCTCCCGGTTGATCTCCTGAAAAGTAATGGTTTTCAGAAATGACTCAACCGTCACGCCACCGGTACTTCGCGCGTAGCCTGAAGTGGGGAGAGAGTGATTGGTACCGGAGGCATAATCCCCCGCGCTTTCAGGAGTGAACTGACCGAAGAAGACCGAACCGGCGTTTGTTATTTTACTTTTCCACGATGACGCGTTTTCAACGTTTACGATCAGGTGTTCAGGAGCGTACCGGTTTGATACGACAAATGCCGATTCGATATCGCTTACCAGAATCGACCTGCTCCACTCAAGACTATTTTCTATGAAAGCTTTTCTTGGCAGTTTTTCCTTCATCTCTTCGATCTGTTGCTCAACCCGCGAGATGAGTTCTTCCGAATCGGTTACCAGAAGAACCTGGGAGTCGTTACCGTGCTCGGCCTGCGCGAGGAGGTCGGCAGCCACAAACGCCGGATCAGCTCGCGAATCGGCTATCACTAAAGCTTCGCTCGGTCCGGCTGGCATGTCGATCGAGCAACCTGACCCATCTGTTGCCGCGATCATTTTTGCTGCCGTGACATACTGGTTGCCGGGACCGAAAATCTTGTCAACTCTGGTAACCCCTTCAACCCCGTAGGTGAGCATCCCGATCGCCTGCGCGCCGCCAACAGCATATATCTCGTTCACCCTGCAGAGGGACGCGGCATAAAGAACCGCGGGATTTACCTTCTCTGATGCGGGTGTAACAAAAACAACCCTTGGGCACTCAGCGATCATAGCCGGAATACCGAGCATAAGAACGGTTGAGGGAAGTATTGCCGTACCTCCGGGGATGTAGAGACCGACATTTCCAACGGGGAGCCACCGCCTCTCACAGACAACCCCCGGCATGATGTCGGTGGAGAAGTCAAACGGCATCTGCATCCGGTGAAAGTCGTAAATATTGTCGTAAGCCCTCTGAATCGCCTCTTTTTCGGCTTGGGTGAGAAGGTTTTCGGCTTCGGCGATCTCTTCCTCTGTCACGCGGAGCGATTCCCTTCTGTAGCCGTCATATCTTTCAGCAAACTCAAGCACAGCTTCAAGCCCCCTGAGTTTTATGTTCCGGAGTATCGAGCCCGCCACTTCAAGCGCCTTTGAATTGTCGATCGCGGGGCGAAGCGATATCTCATCAAGCAGTTTTTCATTAAGAATTCTTGCGTCAATTTTTTTCATACAACCTCACGGGATCATGTTTTCGATTGGAAGTACCAGTATACCCGATGCCCCGGCAGTGCGGAGGGGCTCGAGTACGTTCCAGATGTAGTCGGCAGGCACCACGGCGTGAACCGCAACGGTTGACTCATCAAACAGGGGAAGAATTGTCGGGCTCTTCGAAGCGGGGATCATTTGAATTACCTGCTCCAGCGAGATTTTGGGCACATTCATCATCAGGTATTTTGATCTCGAGGCCGCCAGTACAGAACGTATCCTCACTAACAGATCGGAAACAAGCGCCGATTTAATGTTATTGTACTGCAGCCTGGGTGAAGCGATAAGCGCCGCCTCCGACTCATACACCGTGAAGCTCTTTTTAAGTTTGTTGAGCTTCAGCGTGTTACCCGTTGACACGATGTCACAGATAGCATCGGCAATACCAAGGGCTGGGGCTATTTCAACCGAACCGGATATCTCTATTATCCTCGCGTTCACTTCATTCTCTGACAAATAGCGCTTAAGGATGTTGGGGTATGTGGTGGCGATTCTCTTCCCTTCGAGGTCGGCTACTCCCGCGAGTTCATTCGACTCGGGATACGCGATCATAATTCTGCACCTCCCGAAACCGAGTTTTTCCTTCATTTCGGTTTCGTATGATTTTTCCGCAATAACATTCTCACCCACAATGCCGAGGTCGGCCACGCCATCCTGAACATACTCGGGGATGTCATCATCGCGGAGGAACAGGATATCCGCGGGGAAGTTTGATGCCGATATGTAGAGGCGGTCAGCGTAATTGTCGATGCCAAGCCCGCACATTTTAAGAAGTGCCACCGACCGCTCGGTCAGCCGGCCCTTCTTTTGTACTGCTATTTTTAAATTTCCATTTCCTGGGAACATTCAGATTCCTTTAAAATAAAAAAAGCCCCGGCGAACGCGCCGGAGCTCTTTAGTTAGCTAAAACAACATAGATCACCGCCGACACGTACCGTGTTTGTAATGATGGTGGTGATGAATGTTGGTTGAGTTATAAAATGTCATGGGGCAAAAATATGAATTTCACAACTTCATGTCAAGGGATTTTTGATGGGTGCAAAGATTTTTCACCTTAATCATCACTGTATTTTAAGAACTACTGAACAAAGGGGACTGTTATTCATTTTACTTGAACATAAACTGAAAGAGAAATAAAATGAATTGCCCTGTATGTAAAGATGTAAAACTTGTTGTTTCTGAAAGACAAGGAGTCGAGATCGACTATTGCCCTGAATGCCGCGGTGTGTGGCTCGACCGTGGTGAACTCGACAAGATCATCGAACGGTCAAGCCAGCCCTATGAAGCCCCTGCCCGTGAAGAGTACCGTAAAAAAGATGAATACCGTGACCGGGACGATTACCGCGACAGGGATGACCGCCGCGACAAACAGCACTACAGCAGTGATGACCACTACTACAAAAAGAAGAAAAAAGGCGGCTTTTTAGACGATATTTTCGATTTCTAAATCTTCGGAAAGATCCTCCCAACCTTTCTCTGGTACTCTCTGTACTCATCGCCATATTCAGCGACGAGTTTCTTCTCTTCGAAGATGGAGCCGATGTAGAAATATCCGGTTACAACTATCACCAGGAAAAGGTAGTCAACCTGCATTTGTGGACGGAGGGCGAGGAAAAGAATACAGAAAAGATAAAGAGGGTGCCTGCTGAACCGGTAGGGACCCTCGATCCTTAATGGAGCAATCTCATCCAGATCCTGAAGAGGACGGTAGTCCCCCTTCATCGCCCTTGCAGGCTGCGAAAACCCCATAAACTCCCTTCCCGAAATATATCTGAATACCCATCCCATTCCCGTAAAACAGAGGAATTGCAGCCCCGCGAAAACGAGATCGACGGGAGTGGGCAGATCATATATTGTAATGCCAATCTTCGGTGAAAGATCGTAAAAAATGTAGAGGGTTATAAGTGAAATAACATTGTAGGTCAACCGGTACCACGGCATGAAACCCGGGAAGGAAACCGCAACCAGTCTTTTAAGCCATTTTGAGGCTGTCACGGTGTGGATGAGCGCGAAACCGGAAAAATAAAGTAATGTCAGCCAGAATCCGGTGAGCCAGCTCATGCCTGTTTTCTGAAGCGGGCAACGGGAATTTTGATCGCTTCGCGGTATTTGGTAACCGTTCTTCTGGCGATCTGGAGCCCATCCGCCTTAAGCATTTCAGCTATCTTGTCATCGCTCAGCGGGGAGAGTTTATCCTCGGCTTCGATAAGATTTCTGATCTTTTCTTTGATCTCTTTATTGGAGACCTCTTCTCCCTCGTCGTTAACAATCCCCTCCGAGAAGAAGTATTTGAGTTCGTGAATCCCCTGACGGCTCTGAACGAACTTGCCATTCACCACCCTGCTTATGGTCGAGATATCCATATTGATATCACCCGCCACATCCTTGTAGCGGAGAGGTTTAAGCATGCCCCTCCTGAAGAACTCCTGCTGGTGCCCTGCTATTGACCGCATCACTTTCAGCATCGTTTCGCGTCGCTGCTCAATACAGGCCAGGAACCACTTCGCCGACTCAAATTTCTCACGGAGGAATTTGTAGGTCTGTTTCTCCCTCTCCGAGGTGTTCCTCTGTGCCTTGTTCTCCGTAAACATGTCAAGATAAGTTTTGGAGAGGGTCACTGTCGGCAGCGACCTGTCGTTAAGGGTGATTCGGAACTCACCGTCAACATCTTCAAGGAGGAAATCGGGAGTGATCTGATTAAGCTCGTAATTCTCCATCTTGCCAAATCCGGGCTTCGGGTTCAACTTGGTGATCAGTTGGATGACCGAGTGAAAGGTCTCCTCACTCAGATCCATCGCCTCTCTGATCTTGTTGTAATGCTTCTTTAAAAATGCATCATAATGCACATCTAAAAGCTTTTCGGCAAGGTATGAGTAATATGGATCGTAGGGAAGAGCGTGCAGCTGGGCTAAAAGGCACTCTTTCAGTGTGCGGGAGGCTATACCCGGGGGATCAAATGTATGAATTGTTTTAAGAAGTGTCTCCGCGTCTTCAGCGGTCACTTTTATGTGCTGAAACGTCTCCAGATCATCAAGTATCTCTTCAAGTTCACGCCCAAGGTAACCATCTGAATCGATATTGCCGATGATCTCCTCCCCAAGCATGGTAAGCTCGGTCGAGATATCAAGCAGGTAAAGCTGATTAAGCAAATGCTCTGAAAATGATTCGCGTGAACGGGCGACGGGACGGAAAGACTCCTCCCTGTGGTCACGGTATGAGGGATCGTCGAAGTATTCTTCATCATTCATGAAGTCTTCAACGGTGAACTCGGTATCCTCTTCGTAACTGCTTTCTTCATCAAAATTGTCGTCTTCAGGCTCAGCAGTTCTAAGCTCCATCTCCTCTTCAAGAAGTGGATTCAGTTCAAGTTCTTCCTTGATCCTCTGCTCGAGAGCGAGGTTGTTCAACTGCAACAGTTTTTGATACTGTATCTGCTGCGGGGTGAGTTTCTGAGTCTGGGTTAATTTTTGCTGTATCGAGAGCATCAGTCAACAAGGCCTTCCAACGCGTTGTACCATTTCTGTCCGTATTTCCGTGTCAGGGGTTCCTCAAGAAAAGTGACCATACGGGTTTTTTCCGCCTTCCCTTTTTCAAGGGCGGGTTCACAGTCAGGGAAACGTTCATAACGGAGGATCTCACCGCCGAAAGCAGCCACCCTGATCGGGAAGAGGTGGCAGGAGACCGGTTTTTTCCAGCTGGTCTTTCCCTCGTAATATACTTTTTCGAGCGAACATTTGGCTATTTCACCGTCGTAATAAACAAAGACACATGCACGGCGGTTATGGCTTTTTGTGAAAAGCTCGTCGTCGATGTCATCATGAAACCCCTGGGTCTCAATTATCTTCCGGTGTTCTTCAGGGACGATATCAAGTATCAATGGAACAATATCACGCATTATCGCGATCTCCGCGTGGTGAAGCGGGGCGCCAAAATCACCCTCGAACGTGCAGCACGCGCCCTTGCATTTTTCAAGATCGCAGGCGAAATTGGTGGTGGTGATATCTTTATTTACTAAAACATTATCTATCTGATAAAACATTCCGGAAAACTTTCAAGACTTTTCACGAAAATATAACAAATTTCGTACCAAACAAAAATGTTTTATTTTTGATGCGAATTGAGGGGTTTTCGTAAACCTTAATATACCAGGGATTCTTCACGAGGGTGGATTTTACCGCGGGAAGCTCATCGCCGCACACAATATAAGATCATTTCATCTTCTGATTCGACATCAAATCCTTAAGACGAATTCTACTTTAATGATCTGCCTTTGGAAGCGAATCATTATATTTCAGCCACTAATTGAAATACTTTCGAGGTCCCAATGCCCGTAATTTCGATGTTTTATGGAATCATTATTTCCATGTACTTTCTTGACACCAAGCAACACAAATTCCCTCATATCCATGTCTCATATCAGGATAGTGAGGCTGTAATTAGAATTCCTGATGGGGACCTTATTGCGGGCGATATTCCAAAGAATAAGTTAAAACTGGTGGAGGCGTGGGTTGAGATCCACAAGGAAGAACTGATGGCCAACTGGAAATTGGCTTCAAATGGAGAAAATATTTTTAAGATAGACCCATTAAAGTAGAGACTAACATGAACCCACGAGTAACAGACGTTAAACCACTTGAAGGTTTTCGACTTCTTCTTACATTTTCAAACGGAGAGAAAAGGGAGTTCGATATGACACCATATTTGAACATTGGAGTTTTTAAAGAATTGAAAGATGAACGACTTTTTAAGACAGCGACAGCTTTTATGGGAACCGTCAATTGGAAGAATGGACAAGACCTCTGTCCAGACACGTTCTGGCTCGAGAGTATTCCTGTTCGAACCGCCGGATGATATCCACCCTGTCACAGCTCTTTAACCCAAGACCCACCCATTGTCTCAAAGGAACTGATCGCGGAGAACTCCGTCATAATTACCGGACGTGAAAACTGTCAGACCAAATGAGACGGAATGAAAATTTACACCTCGTTAACTCTTCTATTTTACTTATATTTATAGATTAAACCATTTTTTTTAAAGCACCATGTCACTCCTTCGTGAACAACGGAAACTTTTGGAACAGCTCGGAAAACTAAGGCGAAAGCTTGACCCCAAAGAGCTGGAAGAACTGAAAATGTTCGAAAAGAGGAACAAGGATGAGGAAGAGTTCGATTCTCTTACCATGAAACGCCTCAGAGAACTTGTTTCCAAACATGAGATCAAGCGTGATAAAAGTGCCTTCGATGCCTTGTTCAAACCAAGGCAGGAAGAAAATAATGAACAGAATGAACAATAGAGGAATAAATGGACTTTAAGCTAATGAACCGCGTGACCGCGGCAGTAGTTTTTCTGATCTCTTTCGTTGTGCTGCTATCGACGGTTCAGCCGTCAGTCTCCTTCTGGGACTGTGGTGAATTCATAGCAGCTTCATACTCCCTTCAGGTGCCCCACCCTCCCGGAGCCCCTTTCTTCCTGCTTATAGGCAGGGTTTTCTCGATGATCCCTTTTGCCGAGAATCTCGGTTTCAGAGTGAACATGGTTTCAGTGCTCGCGAGCGCTCTCTCGATCTTCTTTTTATACCTGATCATCGTTAAAGTGATCGAAAACTACCGCGGTAAAAGAGCTGAAAACCTTTTTGAATCGGTCTCTACCGTGATAGCGGCTGCCATCGGTGCCCTTTCATTTTCATTCAGCGACACATTCTGGTTCAACGGTGTTGAAGCCGAAGTGTATGCCTCGTCAACCTTCCTTTATGCTGCTATCATGTACCTGATAATGCTCTGGAACGAAAAAGCTGATGAGCCTGACAACGAAAAATACCTTCTTCTCCTGTTTTACACGATCGGGCTCTCTACCGGCGTTCACCTGATGAGCGTTCTGGCGATGGTTCCGGTTGTGATGATAATAGCTTTTAGGAAATACATGAACAACGAAGAGGAATATGACACTTCAGTGAAATACTTCCTCATCCATGTGGCAGTTATTCTAATTGTAGCCGCGGGTCTCTGGCTGAATGCCACCGGTACCACCGCCCCAACCCCGGAAGAATACAAATCGTTCGACGGCACCTTTAAGGTTCTTATCGTACTGATCTCCGCGGCGATAATGGGCGCGTTTTACAAAAAACTCCTTACAAGAAATTCGATCTACTTCTCACTGATCATCGGTGGTTTCGCTCTCGCGTTAACCTATCCTGGCGTCGTGAAGTATTTCCCGGCTTTCATGTCAGCAATAGGCGGACAGAGCCTTGGCGGCGAACTTGCGTTCGTGGCAGTATTCCTCGGCGTTTTTGGATGGGTGGTCTACTACGCTCACAAGAACAACAAGGCAACTCTTCACATGGCGGGACTTGCTGCCATCTTCATTTTCCTCGGGTTCACAACCTATACCCAGGTTATCGTCCGCTCCAATGTGCAGCCTCCAATGAATGAGAACGAACCTGACACATTCCCTGAATTGGTTAAATATCTTAACCGTGAACAGTATGGTGACTTCCCGACATTCAAACGCAGATTCTCCGGCGAACCGCATCAACAGGGGATATATTCAAATTATGGTTCCGATCTCGCTTTTCTTTACGGCTACCAGATGAACCACATGATGACCCGTTACCTCCTTTGGAACTACGCGGGCCGCGAATCATGGGATCAGGATGCCGGCAGCAACGTCGCTCCATTCAACTCGATAGGTAAAATACTCGGGAAACCGTTCGGCCTCGATTTCGAGGGTGACGTAAAAGATTCACTCTTTGGCATACCGTTCCTTCTCGGGCTGATAGGTGTGATCTTTCACTTCCGGCGGGACAAGAAAATGGCGATGGTATATCTGGTACTCTTCATTTTTATGGGTTACCTCACGGCTTATTACCAAAACCAACAGCAACCCCAGCCGAGAGAGCGCGACTACTTCTATGTGGGTGCCTTCTTCGTCTTCTCACTTTGGATAGGCATCGGGGTTAAAGAACTTGCCCATTATGTTTATGACAAACTAAAGAACAACAGCCTCGGCACCGTGCTTGGTTACGCCGTGCTTGTTCTGGGCATCTTCTTCGTTCCCGTGAGAATGTATTCGGCAAACCTCTACACCCACGACAGATCGAACAACTGGATTCCCTGGGATTATGCTTACAACCTGCTCCAGAGTTGTGCCCCCAACGCCATTCTCTTTACGAACGGTGACAACGATACCTTCCCCCTCTGGTACCTCCAGGATGTGGAAGGGGTTAGAAGGGATATCAGAATTGTTAACCTCTCACTCGCAAATACCGAGTGGTATGTAAAACAACTTAAAAATCTTCAGCCTTATGGTACGCCGGTGGTTAAAATGACCTTTACCGACTCCGAGATCGACAGGCTCCGCCCGACCCTTTACACCGCGCCAACCTACACCATGAAAGTTACGCGCGATGAGTTCGCCAAACTCTCGAAAGGGCTGGTCGATTCAACTTCGTACAAGCCTGAATTAGTGTGGACGCCTTCACTTCCATCAGTTGAAGATGGCAGAACTTACGCCCGCGTTCAGGATTTCGTGGTTATGCAGATAATTGAGAATAACGACTGGAAACGCCCCGTCTACTACTCAACAACCTGCAGCGACGACACCAAGATCGGTCTCGGCAAATACCTCTACCTCGAGGGAATGGCTTTCAGGCTGATGCCCTTCGAGATACCTGCCGGAAGAGACGGTGTAAACCCCGAAGTTCTCTGGAAACAGGTAATGGATGAAGCAAAAGGGGCAGATTACAGTAAAGACTATAAACCCGGCTTTAAATTCAGAGGCATTAACGATCAGGGTGTCTTCCTTGATGAAAACCACAAGAGAATGACCCTCAACTATAGAAACGCGTTCCTCAGACTCGCCAATTTCTATATGATCGAGAAAAAAGACAACC
>JAEYUD010000285.1 GCA_023433685.1 Bacteroidota bacterium | reverse complement strand
CCGGATTTCCATTCGTCGAATGATTTTATCAGTTTATCGGTGAAAAGGCGATCATCCTGAGCCCCGCTGATACCATATTTGCTGTTGTAAACGAAGAAGGGAACGCCGGAGATACCGAGCTGCTGCGCCTCGTAAACATCGTGCCTTACATCATTCACTAATTCTTCATTACTGAAAACTGTGTCAAATCCGTTTGTATTCAGACCGTGCTTCTCCGCGATGGCTTGGAGAACAGCGGGGTCATCTACATTTTTACCCTCGTCAAAATACGCGCTGAAGAGTGATTCTTTAACCTCGCTCTGCTTACCCTCTTTTTTTGCGAGATGCAACAAAATGTGCGCTTTAAGTGTGTTTGCGGGAACGGCCCTATTGAAATGGTAGTTGATCCCATAGTTCTTTCCTGATTCAGAAATTCTCTCATAGGTCTGTTCAACCATAGCAGGATCCCAGTTCTTTTCGCGGGCAAGGTATTCGGTCAGGCTTACGGTTGTATCTGTCTTCTGTCCCGGATTAAGCTGAAAGCTTTTCCAGATAACCTCAATCTGCTCTTTATTTTCAAAATTATCGAGTGATCTTTCAAATTTCTTTTTACCGAGATAGCAGAAGGGACATGCGATGTCGCTCCAGATCTCAACTGTCATTTTCGTGTTTTCAGGCACGATCTTAACTCCTTATTACTGTTCTGAAATGCCATCGTTCGCGCCGCGAACGACTCTGTTTATAGTATAAAACAAATTCTCAACGGTAATAATTCCATGCCGGTGGTTAAACCTCGTTTACCGGCACCAATATTTAAATTGATTATATGACCGCTGTTTTGTAAGTTTCGGTATTAGTTTAAGTGCTATTTTTGCATTTATTTCAAAGAAATTAAACCTGACACCCAACACTTAACACCTAACACCTGACACCTTGTACATCTATTCCGGCTCCGTTCATATACACTCAAAATTTTCCGATGGTTCGGGAGATGTCAGGGAAATAGCGAATCTTGCTAATGAATCAGGGCTCGATTTTATTATCCTGACCGACCACAACACCCTCCGCGCGAAGGATGAGGGATATGAAGGTTACTACGGTAACACCCTGCTTATTGTTGGTTGTGAGATCAATGACAAGGAGAACAGGAACCACTTCCTCGCGATCGGGATCGACAAGACATTTTCAACCAGAACCCCCGCCAAAGAGTACGTAAAAGCGGTGAAGGATGCCGGAGGTATCGGCTTCCTTGCACATCCTCATGAAAAGCGCAACTCGATGGAACAACACCCACCTTACCCCTGGACTGAATGGGATATCGAAGAATTTACGGGTATCGAGATATGGAATCACATGTCGGTTTGGATGGAGAATCTGACCGAGCAGAACAAATACCAGTCGTTCGTGCATCCCCTGCGAAGTGTTGAAAGACCTCCTGATGAGACACTTCAGGTATGGGACAAACTGAACCTGAAGCGTAAAGTTACCGCTATAGGTGGAATTGATGCCCATGCTCACCGGGTTAATCTGCTTGGCTTTTTCGAAGTGGAGGTTTTCCCTTATAAAGTGCTTTTTAAATCGATCAGAACCTACGTTTTGCTTAATACAAGAATTGAACCGACCGGTGATCCTGTGAAGCAGAAAGAAAATGAGAGACTGATCATCGAAGCCCTCCGGGAGGGGAGAAGTTTCGTCGCGAACTACTATCACGGTGATGCCACCGGTTTCAGGTTCTTCGCTGATTCGGAGGGAAAGACCTATAACATGGGTGACACAATTCCGTACGGTCACAAGGTTCATCTGCGTGTTTTGATACCGACACACCTCTCTGAATTGCGGCTGCTTCATAACGGATCAATTATTGATGAAACCGTGGGGAGCGATGTAGGTTTCGTTGTAAAAAAGAAAGGTGTTTACCGTGTTGAAGTTCTCCGCGAAGGGAAGGGCTGGATATATTCCAACCATATTCGTGTAGGAAATTAAATAATTTACGGTTATCTTTGTTGTTCGTAATTTTTAGAATTCAGAAAGGTTAATAATGGCAAAACCTATCAGCAAGTTCAAGGCAAAAGAAGAGAAGCGCGAAGCTTCTGTAGAGTTGTATTACAAGGTTCTCGGATGGTACGACGATAACAAAAAATATGTTTTTGGCGGTATCGCGCTATTTGTGGTGATAATCGCTGCTGTTATTTTTTACAGCATCAACAAAAAACAGAATAACGATGTGGCGGGAACCGCTCTTTCACTCGTTCTTCCTCAGTATGAGTCAGGTGCATATCTGCAGGCGATCGATGGTGATCCGGCGAAAAAGATCACCGGTCTTAAAAAAATAGCCGAGACTTATTCAGGTACCGAAAATGGCGAAGCCGCCAAGATCTACCTTGCCAATGCTTACAGCTATCTCGGCAAGATTGAAGAAGCATTCAAGTATTATGATGACTACTCGGGCGGCAATCCGATCTTTAAAGCCGCGGCCGAAGTTGGTAAAGCCGGTTACTTTGAAGGGAAGAAAGAGTATGACAAAGCCGTTGACGGTTATGAAAAAGCTGCTTCTTTCTCAAAAGAAAACCCTATGAACGCTCAGTATCTTCTCAGCGCGGCTATCGTTCTGATTGAAATGGACAAAAAAGAACAGGCAAAAGAGCTTCTCATCTCCCTGAAGAGTGATTATTCAAGGTCACCGGTAATTCCGGAAGTTGACCGTTATCTTTCAATAGTTGAGTAGGAAATTATCATGAGAATCGACGCCCTGGTATTTGCCGCGCATCCGGATGATGCAGAACTTTCAATGGGTGGTACAATTGCCAAATTATCAGCTCACGGGCTGAAGGTCGGTATAGTCGATCTGACCCTTGGTGAGCTGGGAACCCGCGGTTCAGCGGAGATCAGGCAAAACGAAGCGATTCAGGCAGGGATCATCCTTAAAGCCGAGCTTAGGGAAAATCTTAGAATAGCTGATGGAAACATCGAAGTAAGTCAGGAAAACTTAATGCGCCTCGTGCACATGATCAGAAAATACAAACCGAAGGTGATCTTCGCGCCGTATTTTAACGATCGTCACCCTGACCACATTTCCGCGAGTCAATTGGTAAAGAAAGCCTATTTTTACTCTGGTGTTGGTAAGATTCATACCTATGAGAATGAACACCTTCAGCACTCATACCGCCCCGCCGCTCTCTACTATTACATGCAGACCTATGAGTTCCAGCCTTCTTTCATTGTTGATATTACCGAAACATTCGATACAAAAATGAAAGCAGTTAAGGCATTCTCAAGCCAGTTTTTCGATCCCAAGAATAAAGAACCCGAGACTTTTATAAGCAAGAGGGATTTTCTTGAGTTTATCGAAGCAAGAGCAAAGCTCTACGGGTTCAGAATAGGGAAAGGTTACGGGGAAGCCTTCTTTACAGAGGAGCAGATAGAGTTAGACCTGGTTCACAAGCTGAAACACCACTAAGAACAACAGGTGCCATTTATTACGGAAGCCGCGTTTAATTTTAAGCGCGGCTTTTTTTATTCCCTGCACAACCTCTTGACTACTTCAAAGGGGAACTGCCTGTAGAGTTCTTCCCCCCTTGCCATCTCAAAATCAGCAAAATCAAATCCCGGTGCCACGGAGCACCCAACCAGAGAGAAATTGCCACCATCTTCCACCTCTGCCGCGAACCAGGTTCCCGCGGGTACAGTGAACTGTGGCTCCATCCCATCTGCAATTCCAATAATGATCCCGTGGTGACCTGACTGATCAAGCAAATGGAGCACGACCGGCGAGCCATCGTAAAAATGCCATGTTTCGTCAGATGCCACCCGGTGAAAAGCTGAGAAATTTCCTTTTACAAGCATGAAATAGATCTGAGTCGAGAACGCACGGTCACCACCGTAACGGGCAGGAAGTGAAGAGCCGGGAACTGACTCAACCGATCTGTAAGTCTCCTTGAAATAACCCCCTTCGGGATGAGGGAGCAGCCCCAGTTTCTCTATCCAATACTCTTTTCTGTTCATTTCGATTGTTTCTTTCTCAATAAAATTAATGCAGCCCGTCCCGAATTCAGCTGAATCTCGAATCCCGGGGTTCCGGAAGTAAATTCCATGAGCAGGGTTGGAACGCCCGTTGTTAGGTCAAGAACGTCGTATTCCTTAAAACCGGCATCGAAATTTTTCTTAAGCTCAATTTTGATCTGCCGGTTTCCCTCTGATGAATTCTGTCCGTTTACATCGCATAATTTGTTGACTGCGAACAGCCATAACGAATCGGGTTCTATTGCGGTTCTGTCACCGTTCAATTGACGGAAAAGCCCCACTTCAACGAACGGGGTGTCATCGGTCTCACCGTCGGGTGATGATGAAACAACGCGCTCTATCCATGTGTCACGGTCTGAAACCCGGAATTTTTTTAGGTTCGCGGAGTAACCGTTCACCCAGAGTAAGCGGAGAAGGTTACTGCTGTATTTATTAAGATCGGTTATGAATTCCTGTACAGCGTAGTAACGCTGATTTGGCACTTGTTGAACCCCGGCCCTGTTCATACAGACATTGGTGTCGTTCTCATTGTAGATATTGCCGGGATCATCGAAGAGTCCATAGGTTCCAAAATTGTAGACCAGATCCCCCGGGGGCAGTGGATCGATCCTTGAAGGAACCATGTAGTACATCAGCCCGGTTGCACCGTAAGCGATCGCGAGATTTCCCATAGCGAATATTTCGTGTCGTGTTGGTACCCGGTGATCAAGGGGGTGCGGATTGTAAGAGAGCTTTCCAGCGGAGCGTTTTATCTGCTTCGAGCCCGAAACCTGAACAGTCTGGAAAATGGGTACGTCATCTGTCAGGTCGTCAGGGGTCATATTCTGTGCCGCTTGAATAGTTTGTAGATAACCAATGTATTGAAAGTGGTCTTCCTTTCCGTTGCGGGGTGTTATCCTCTCATACGGGTATTCGATCAACTCATCAAATGCCTGCTGAAGCCGGTGCTGATCCTGCCATCCGTTTTTAATAAACCACCGGAGTGGGTAGTAGTCGAACAGCAGAAAATTCCTGAAGAACTTTTTGTCGTCTTCATCAATAAGTGAATTTTTCCGGTCGAACATAAGGTTCCACAACCAGACCGCTCCCGAAACAGTGGCGATGTCGAGTGAACGCCCCGGTGTCGCGGGTTTTACAGTCCGGATTATTTCTGTATATAATTTTCTAACAGCTGTTGTCAGGAGGTAAGGTTCATCTGTGTAGAATGACTCGAAGAGGGGGTTGTCTTTGTATATCTCAAGTTTTGTGGTAATCGCCTTTTTCACCCTGTTAAAAACAGCCTGATTTTCAGTCAGATCAAGAAAGCCTTTGTCGGCGAACCAGAATGACCTGACAGTGAGATTGCCTGCTCCGTGGTAGAATGCCGCCACTTCGATCTGATTCTCAAAAATTTTAGCTTTTGAAAAGTCAAGCTGTTCGCCTGAAAGTCTTATCTTCCTCAGGCTTTTTCCTTTTATATCTTTGAAGCGGATTTTAATCTCTTTTGAAATGAATGGTACGTTTGTCTTTTTCCCTTCGGCACCCTCAACTTCTTTCGTGGTCGAAGACCTGATGAAAATGGTAAGAACTAATGTGGTATCGGGAAGTTTAACCTCACCGGCGGAGGCATCAATATAAAAAATCAGAGGGTCTAAAGAAGTGAAGAGGGTCCGGTTTATTTTGGAGTAAAAGAGAAATCCTGCCCCGTCTTCCGGTGAAGCGGTTCTCAGCCATTCATCTCCATGTTGTTGATCTTTCCCCACCAAAGGGAGAGCCACCCAGCCGGGTGTGAGGTCAGGGAGGGGGTTGTTCACCCAAATTGAGCGCGTTTGCCCGTTTCCAAAGCCATTATTGCTTTCAATCCCAAGATCAGTAGGCAATTCACCCGCCACTCTGAAAGGGTACAACTCAGGGTCCTGCGCCTGTGAGAAGATATATTTACCCGGCAGATCGCTGCCTTCCATCGGGTCGAAGGCAGACCACTCGATGTGGCGGTCGAATATCTTTATTCCGGGATTAATGGATGGATCAGTTGAGAACTCATCGGCGAAGGAAACTGTATGGGTAAACCCTGCCTCTTTCAGCATCCGGTAGTTTTCCTTCACTTGTTTTCTTACATCCTCAGAAGTGAAGGTTCCGCCCCAGGTCTCCGGTAGATACCGGGAGTTCACATACTGATCAAAATAAGAGATGTGCGGAAAGACATCAATGCCGGGCCTTTGCCAAAAAGCGCCACCTTGTGGGGCAGCGCTTTTGAAAAAAAGAACCGGAATGAGAATTAAATATCCAAGTGACTTCATAAACCAATTCCGTATAAGTTAAGCCAAAAGGTCGGTGTGGGTCAATAACCACTGACCTCTAACCACTAACCACTATCAAGCGTACATCCGCTCTATCTCGTCGGCATATTTTTTCTCAACAACCTTGCGCTTTATCTTAAGCGAGGGGGTCATTTCGCCGTCTTCAATAGTGAATGCCCGCTCCATTAGGGCGAATTTACGCACTTTTTCATAGTTGGCAAGGGTTTTCTGAATCTGTACGATCTCTTTTTCGTAGAGTTGTATCACTTCCTTTTTCTTCAACAGGTCAGGGATATCCACGTACTGAACGGAGGTTGATTTGGCGAACTCTTTCAGATTGTCGAAGTCAGGGACTATGAGTGCACTTAAGAAAGTACGCTTGTCACCGATCAATACGAACTGCTCGATAAATTTGTTGGAGAGGAAAAGATTCTCGATCGGAGTGGGTGCCACATATTTACCTCCTGAGGTTTTGAATAGATTTTTCTTCCTGTCGGTAATTAGAAGGAAACCATCTTCATCTATGTAGCCAATATCTCCGGTGTGAAGCCATCCGTCTTTTATTGTGGCGGCAGTTTCTTCCGGGAGTTTGTAATATCCCTGCATGATATTCGGACCTTTTGCAAGTATTTCACCGTCATGATCATCGGGGTGTTCTTTGGCTATCTTAACCTGAACGCCGGGAATAATTTTGCCTACCGCGCCAAACTTGTACGCTTCTTCACGGTTAACAGCGATAACAGGGGATGATTCGGTCAGTCCGTATCCCTCCAGAATCAAAATACCCAACGCTTCGAAGAACTCACCAAGATGTCTGGGAAGCGCGGCACCACCCGATACGAAGAACTTAAGTCTTCCACCAGTTCTCTCACGTATCTTTTTAAGCACCAGGGTATCAGCCACTTTATATTTGGCGGCAAGAGCGATTGAGACCTTGCCTTTCTTTTTGGCGGCAGCGTACTCTTTCCCGATGTCAACGCCCCAGTGGAAAATCTTCTGTTTTTTCTCTGAGCCGGATTCCACGGTTTTGATCACTCTCGCGTGGAACCTCTCGAAGAGACGGGGAACGGCTGTCATCAGGGTTGGCCTCACTTCAACCATATTCTGAGGAACAGTTTCTATACTTACCGCGAAAGCAACATGGCTTCCCGAGGCAAGAGCAAGATAGAAACCTGCCATCCTCTCAAAAATGTGGCACAAAGGCAGGAACGAGAGGAATACTTCATTGTGTGTGACACGGATCGACTCGAGAGCGCCGATAACATTTGATATAATGTTATGGTGAGTAAGGAGCACACCTTTTGGCTCCCCGGTGGTTCCCGAGGTGTAGATTATGGTGCAGGTATCATACTCCTTTACCTTTTCATTCAGTTCGGTGAACATTCCCGGATTAAATTTCCGGTGCTCTTCACCCATCTGTTTCAGCCGGTTGAGGGAATAAAGTCCTGAAACGGAAGTGTCGGCATCTTTTTCGTTCATCACGATGATACTTTCAACCCCGGGGCACTCATCTTTAACTCTGAGGAATTTTGAAAGGAGCAACTTGTTAGAAACGATCACCACCTTCGATTCGGAATTATTGATGATGAACTTGATATCAGCCGGGGTGAGTGACGGGTACAGGGGGACATCAACAGCACCAATTCCCAGAATGGCAAAGTCGAACATCATCCACTCCGGGCGGTTCTCGGCGAGGAGTATTACCTTATCGCCGGCGGAAAGACCGATCGAAAGCAACCCGTGAGCCATCAGTTCAACTTCCTGCTTGAACTGCTGGTAGGTGATGTTTACATATTCTTTGTCGACCTTGTAACTGAGCATGGCTTTAGATTGATCCTTGCCGTACTCGTCAACCAGAACCCTGAATAATTCCGGGATGGTTTTAAAATTTCTCCTTGGTCCCATCTACCTCTTGTGCCTCGTGATTAGTTGAATGTTTACCAAAAGTAAAAATGTAAAATTACGAAATTTGGTTCATTAATTTTTCGGGAAATCAACTTTCATTAAGTATATTTTGCCATCAACTCCGGTGAACAGCAGATTCCCATTGCGGTCAGCCGAAGGCCACATTGCGGCAGGGGTAAAATCCCTTGTCACAATTTCCGATGTGGAGCCGTCATATTTGGCTACAATTACCTCGCTGTTAAGCATGGTATAGCCGTCATCCTCTGTTGCCATGAAAGTCAGATAATCATCATTTATCCATGATGGGTACTCGGAACCGGGGAACCTGTGCGCGGTGCCGGAGGCGAGATCAAACACGGTTATTCCTTCACCGGAGGAATGAATGGCGAGTCGTTTACCTGAAGGTGACCATTCAGCGAAGAGGACATTTTCTTTAAGTTCAATCATTGCCGGGGTTCCGGGGGAAAGTTTTCCGTCCGGGTCGATTATCTTTAATTTGCCGTTTGTGATGTAATAATTTACACCGGATGCCGATTCACTGTTTCTGATGACCTGTGGCTGTCCATCTCTTCCTTCTGTGGTGATCCCGTTTCCATTCAGTGAATAGAACGCGAGATTATTGGCAGCGGGATCCAGATCAGCGACTTTTGTCAGACCCGTCCCGTCGGTATATTCATAAAGTTCCACAGCCTTGGTGCCGGTCTGGGTTGACCCGTTAACTTTAAATATAAAGCGGTCACCGGCGCTGTTCCACCTCATCCCCCAGCCCGCGCCGGGAGTGTTGGAAGTGATGATCGAACTTTTGGAGGAAACCATCTCAACCAGTTCGATCGTGGCGTAACCTTTGTGGGAAAGCAACGCGAAGCGACCATCAGGAGAAAATTTGCCGAAGGCGTAACGCGCGTCGCCACCTGTAAGTGGCACGGGTGCCCTGCTTACTGAGATTCCCTGACCAAGAAGGAGAGAGGCTGACAATAAAAGTATAAAAAGCAGTTTTTTCATTTCAATTTCCGTGATTACTTGAGTAGCATTAATTTCTGAACCTGATTAACTCCGGCACCTGAGACATGTATGAAATATGTGCCTGAGGGGAACGGGTCCATCTCCACTTTGAATTTGTGTGATCCACGCTGCATGGTTCCATCACTAATGGTCGCGAGTTCACGTCCGAGAATGTCATAGAGCCTGATTGAAAAAACTCCTTCAACCGGAAGATTAACTATCAGATTTGTAGAAGGGTTAAAGGGGTTCGGGTATACACTCATTGAAAAATCAGCCGGTACAAGCCCCTCCGCAAGATCATCAACGGATGTGGTGCCGGTGAAGAAATTCATTATCTTCTGTACCACCTCTTTTCTTTTGGCGGCATCACCGATAGTTTCAATTGTGAATGCTACAAATACCACTTTACCGGGCGCGGTACCACTAGGGAAGGTGCCCTCAAACGCCACGGCGGCGTTCTGGGTTGTGTTATATCGCATCACGGGGATACTTCCGTTGGCCGCGTTGATCACATCAGGCCAGTCTTCAGGATAGGTAACTCCGAATGTAACTGAAGAACCGTCGAAGATAGTGCCAGCGATTCCTGAAGCAGAAGGGGTGTTGGGTGTGGGGTTGTCTGCCACATACGCGGCTTTCAGGTACTGGTTGAAGAATTCCTTGTCGGTGGCTGAACCTTTATTGTCGAGATCCCATGCCACTTCTGAACCTGTCACGAAAAGTTTGCCGCCATTTTGAAGGTACTCTTTCACATAGGTTTGCTCAGCCGTGGTGAAAGTCTCATCTACAGTAGATTCGTCACCGAGCAGCCAGAAAAGATACTTGAACGGTTTGATCTGTGTGGAACTTGTGATCGCTGAATTCGACACGGTTGAGAATCTGTTTCCCAATTCCGACAATGCTTCTCCATAATAAGAAGTGAAGTTGTGCCAGGGCTGTTGCCAGCTTCCCGATCCACCATACCGGTTAAAACCATCAACGAGAAGGACTGCATCGCCGGTCGCGGTGGTCTGAGCACCATAGATCTTGGAGATAACAGGACTTGTTCCAAAAAGGTTTTTCCCTTTGATCCCAACATAATAACTCTGGTTGGGGGTAAGACCCGTAAGGGAATGTGTGTTCGTTCCGGCTCCGATTGTTTTGTAAGGTGCACCGGTTGGCGCCGATCCATCGACGGAAAGGTAGATCAAAACAGAGTCGAGCATGCCTGTCGGTACTTCCCAACGAAGATTAAGTGTGCCCTCAGCTCCTGTAACAGAGAGGAGTTTTATCTGTGGCGGCATATCGGCTGAACCACTGAGGAGGTTTTTTCTGTTGATCTTCCCTGCTTCCACGGTAACAGACGTGTTAACAGTATCAATATTTGAGATCACCGAAACGGGGTAAGTACCCGGGGCGAGTGAATCGAATCGGTAGAAGCCGTTTCCAAGGGAGTCGAGAGTGTAAGTTTTATTGAGTGACGTGAGCACCACTCTGACACCTTTAACCGGATTGCCGGTAGTGAGATTTGTAACGATTCCCACCAAGGAACCGTGAGAGGGGAGGGGCTTTTTGAAATATTTAAGATAAGAAAGGTACTGAGCCTCAGCCTCCGTTCTCAGATAGGCGAGGTTCGCGAGTCGTGTTGCCTCGGGAATATTGTCAAAAAATGACCCTTCACTTAGAACTCCGGGCATCGCGAGATCGTTGAGGACACCAAGATTGTACCCGAGGAAGCAGTAGTCACCCCTTCCGTAACCTGTGGTCGTATAAATTCCGGCAAAAAGCTCCGCCGCCATGATCAGCGACATGCTGTCAGCCTGGTTAGGCCACTGAGGATTTCCGTTTGGGCAAACCGTGCTGTTCAACTGTTCGAAGAGAACAAGAGAATAGTTGCTTGTGCCGTTGAAGGCGTTGTGATGAATTGAGTGAAAAAAATCGACATTGTTATTGTTTGCCACTGCTTCGCGTTCACTTAGTGAAAAGCACGCGCCGAGGGAATCGAAGTCGCCCCGGGTTGAAAACACAGTTGCACCGTCCCTCTGAAGGAGTTGCTTCAGATATGGCATAACTATGTGGTTCACGTAAGCTTCGAATCTTTTAGTCTCCGGTTCGCATGTCGCGGTACGCGGACTGCCGTGTCCCGGGTCGAGAGCGAATTTCTTGCCGGTGAAATTTTGAGGGAATGCTGAAGTCAGTAAAAT
>JAEYUD010000277.1 GCA_023433685.1 Bacteroidota bacterium | reverse complement strand
AGCAAATATTTGAAAAATTATCGGTAATATCAACTATTTATGCAGGAGAAGTGAAGCGACAGCCTCGTGGATGCGGAGACGGAAACCGCGCATCCCTTCTTTGGCGCGTGATGGGTACACCCTGTTGGTAAAAAGGATAAGCGCGAATTTCTGCACGGGATCAGCCCAAATTGAAGTGCCGGTGAATCCGGTGTGTCCAAAAGAGTATTCGGGGAAACTCTTGCCACCAAGACCCTGATTTTTGAAATTTGTGTCCCAGCCGAGTGCTCGTGATGAATTCCCTCCTCCCCGTTTTATGAACATGGAAATGGTTTCAGGCCTGAGAAACCGTTCTCCCTCAAGGGTACCCCCTCCCAGCAGGATCATCATATATCTTGAGATATCGTGAACTGTGGAAAACACTCCGGCGTGACCGCTGACACCCCCAAGAAGAAAACAGTTCTCATCGTGCACGCTCCCCTGTATAAGTTTGTTTCTCAAATAGTTATCGATCTCGGTCGGAACGCAATACGGCTGATCCACCTCCTCCGGATTATACATCGTCATAGTCATTCCGGCAGGTATCCAAAGAATCCGTCTGATGTAATCGCTGAATTTCTCTCCGGTTATTTTTTCGATCACTTTGGCAAGAATGATCATCCCAAGATCCGAGTAGACGGTTTTTGTTCCGGTGGGGTACTCAAGTGGCGTGTTACAAATGTCGTTGATTATCTCATCACCCTTTAACCCAAGCTTGTAGTATATTTTTGAAGCGGGTAGGCCTGAAGTGTGGAGCAAAATGCTTCTTACCGTCACACTTGGTTTATCCTTGAAAGCGGGAAGGTAGTCAGCCACTTTTGAGTCAAGTTTGATCTTCCCTTCTTCGTACAGCTTCATTATAGCAAATGTGGTTGTGGTAACCTTCGTGAGTGATGCAATATCGAAGAGTGAATTTACTCGAACGGCGGGTGAAGTGGCATCGTATGTAAACCTGCCATAAGCATTTTCGTAATAGATTTTTCCGTCTTTTATTATCGTAAGTGCCGCGCCGGGAAAGATTGAGTCTTTTATGCCGCTTTCAACCAACTCGTCGATCCGGCGATAAATTTCACTCTGCCCGAGTACCTTACCGTTTTCTTTAAGGAGGTCGATCCCGTCACCGGCCTTAAATTGTGTACCCGGAAGTGAAACAGGCAGTTTTCCGGAAATATTGTTCTCACCGAAGATTGCAGCAGCCAGGGCGAACTCACTCGAGAGTTCAGCGCCGTAATTTGTTACAAAAACGTCAACTTCCGGCACATCCATTAGAACATAAGGATGACAATGTGCAAGAAGAATCACCTTCTTCCCTTTTTTCTTGAGTGATTTTATCAGGTCTACTGATTCCTTACTGAGTTGTATCCTGCCTGATGATTGCCGTGTCTGCAAATAAACCGACACGATTACCCCGGAGTAACCGGAAATCTTCTCTTTATAGATATCCAGATCAGAGTCATCAGGTTTTAGCGGGAAATCGTAACTATCGATCGAAGAATTACGCTCTTCGATCGCGGTGATGAATCTTTTGTAATTAGGATAATCCCTGCCATCTCTCAAAACGATATGAAGGTATTTTTGATTCTTCTTTAGAGGGAAGATCGAATGATCATTTTTAAGAAGGGTAATTGACCGGATGGCGATATCTTTTGATACTTCATCAATTTCATTCTGCCTGAGGAGTTTTTCAACATCTGAATATGGCGCTGGTTTTGAGTCGAACAATCCAAGCCATTTTTTCGCCTGAAGAATCTTCCTCACCGAGTGATCGATCCTCTCCGTACTTATCTCCCCCTTTTTTACAGCGTTAACAATGGCGTCGATGGCGAGAACTGACTCCGGTGATGCCATCAGCACATCAACCCCGGCTTTTACCGCGAGAAGGGCCGCCACACCCGGCTTATAATATTTGGAAACCGCCTTCATCGTCAGGGCATCGGTGTTTATTATCCCTTTGAATCCAAGTTCTTCCTTCAAAAGCTTTGTCACTATGTTGTATGAAAGGCAGGCTGGAGTGTCGGCGGTATTAAACGCATCAACTCCAAGATGACCGACCATCACCGAGTAGGCACCTTTTTCTATCGCCTTCCTGAAAGGGTATATCTCGGTGTTCATGAAACTGACGGAATCACCATGGATAACCGGCAGGTCTGAATGTGAGTCAACAGTTGTGTTCCCGTGTCCGGGGAAATGTTTAAGTGAAGAGAGTATGCCTCCGGCCTGTAACCCCTTTGACATCATTATACCGAGTTCACCAACCATTTCTGGCGACTCGCCAAAAGAACGAACGTTGATTATAGGATTCCCGGGATTGTTGTTTACGTCAACAACAGGACTGAGGTTCCAGTGGACTCCCAGAATTTTGGAGTCGGTGGCGATCCTTTTCCCCATCTCATATACCAACAGGGGTGATCCCGCAGCCGCGAGAGCCATGTTCAACGGGTAGGTTCTGGTACCATTGATCCGCATGGCGATACCGCGTTCGAAATCTTCAGCGAACAGAAGCGGGATTTTCGACTCTGCCTGCAATTCCCTGATAACCTTCGCTGTCTTCATCAAACCGGCACCGAAGAGGACAAACCCACCCGGTTTGTACTTTTTCAGGTGCCTGTTCTCGATCCAGTCTTTTGTCTGCATCCCCGGCTGAAGCGCGGGAAACATCATTTGTGAGACTTTATCATTCAACGACATACTGTTGAGCACAGAATCAATGAATTTATCAGGCTCATCAGAAAACAGAACGTCCGGATTTGTGGTTTGTTCGAGTCCGGCGTAGATCTCATCACCCGCCACATCTCCCACCGCTCCCTGAGCCGGGTTATTGTTCCCACCCGTACAACCCTGTATCAGGAAAATTAAAAGGGTGATCGAAAAGAGCCCGGAAGCCCTCCTCAGTAATTTCATCTTTTGCCGTAATCCTTGTCAAGAGGCATTAACCAGGTAGCAAAAAAGCTTGGGATCGCCGTTAAAAGTACAATAAGGAAGAAGTTCTCATAACCCACAGTCTCCTCGAGCCACCCGCTCCACATCCCAGGTATCATCATTCCGAGAGCCATGAATCCGGTGCAAATTGCATAAGAAGAGGTTTTGTATTTGTTGTCGGATACATACATCATATAAACCATGTATGCCGCGAAACCGAAACCGTAACCGAACTGTTCGATAACCACAACC
>JAEYUD010000196.1 GCA_023433685.1 Bacteroidota bacterium | reverse complement strand
CCCTTCTGCCGTTTGAATTGATCAAAAAAAGAGGATCAACAGAGAAACCCTGCCTTATATTCTTGTACTCCTGAAGAATTGTCAACGATTTCTTCCCGACAGGAACAATCCTGGTTTTTGATCCTTTACCGGTGACCCGCAGACTTCCCCTCATGAGATCAATGTCATCACTTCTTACAGAACATACTTCTGAAACCCGCAATGAGCAGCCGTACAGCAGTTCCAAAATCGCCGCGTGCAGAAACAACTTGTATCCATTCGCGGCGGAATCTTTTGCCAAACCGGATGTGTAGTTAAATTCCTGTTCGGATACTATATCCGGCAATTTTCGTTGGAATTTGGGATTTTTAATGTCTCTTACGTAGTTGTAATCGATTACTTCTGTTTCAACAAGATAATCGAAAAACACGCGGAGTGAGGTCATTTTTCTCGCTATTGTTGAACGATCGAGTCCGTATGAATTCAAATGAACAAGATATCTCTTGATCAGTTTGATCGTAATCCTCCCGGGATCGCTCAAATTCGTCTCATCGCAGAACGAAATGAATCCATCAAGATCATTTTTATATGCCGTTATGGTATTCCGCGAACTGTTTCTTCCGCTCTCATGGAGCTTGAGGAATTCATCGCAAAACCGGTGCAGGTCGCCTGTCACAAAAACTCAGAAAGTTGCTATCTTATATAAGAAATAATTTGGGATAAAGCAATTCAACAAGTTTGTCCTCCTCACTTTTCATGATCTTTTGTTTTTCTTCATCTGTATCATCATAGCCGATAAGATGCAGGATTCCATGAATAATAAGTCTAAGCAACTCGCTTTCCACTGTCACACCAAATTCTTCGGCGTTTTCGGCCGCCACTTCACTACAAATTATCAATTCACCATCAATAACGCCATCTTCACCTCGATCATATTCGAACGTAATAATATCCGTCGGATAGTCGTGATTCAGGTGCTCTTTATTGATCTCATGGATGATCTCTTTGGTAACGAAGGATATTTCCAGATAGGAAAATTTACATTCTTCTATTTTGGAAACTTCGTTTACTATCGCCTTTACGAGGGTTTTCGTGAGGCTTGGTTTTGAGTGAATTTCGACATCAATATTTTTCATTGCGATTCCATTTTTTGATGATTGAAAATCGATTTTTCACTTTCTTTTGCAATCTCAAAATAATGATAAGCACTTTTCTCGAAATAAGCAAGTTCTTTCTCACTTAATTCGCGAATTAATTTTGCAGGTGCGCCGGCGTACATAAAACCTGACTTTATCACAGTGCCTGGGGTCACAACCGAACCGGCAGCAACGAGTGAATACTTCTCAACCAGGGCACCATCGAGTACCACGGCGCCAATTCCTATAAGCGAAAAATCTTCGATGGTGCAGGCGTGAAGGTTCGCGTTGTGCCCAACGGTAACATAATCGCCGATTATCAGTGGAAAATTGTCACTGTTTACATGCAGAACCGATCCATCCTGAATATTGGTAAACTTACCGATCCTGACATAATTTATGTCAGCTCTGATCACTGAATTATACCAGATTGAGGAGTTGTCGCCAATAGAAACTTCGCCGATCAATCGAACGCCATCAGCTATGAATACGTTTTCTCCAATTACAGGAAATTTATCGTTATAGGGGTAAATTGAGTACTTTTTCATTGGTTATTGTCCTATTTCTGAACAAGTTTTGCTATTGAGGCAGCTTCTCCCATTAGCGAAACCGCTTTTATTACTGTTTCGTCGCTCCTCATGTAAACATAATAAAAACCTTGTTGTTGCCACATGTAACGGGCGATCTCTGCTTTTATTCTCCTTGAAAGAATATCACCACCGGTTACCTGCCCGGGGGTGCCGAATCCTGAAGCGAAATTCCGGAAAAATATCTCATCATCCGGCGAAAAAATGAAATTTTTATCATAGTCTTCAACCGTCGCGAATTTCTTCCTGACTAATTCCCCGTTTTTATCATACCAGGCAAGTGAAACCTGAGAATAGAAGTTGCTACGCAATAAGGCTGTACTCCCCTTTGAACTCTCATATTTTCCCGACTTGTAGTCAGGAGTAATCCCTCCTCCACCGAGTAATTTTCTCTTCGCCGGGGTGTGGAACACGGGGAGATCTTTTACTGGTGTATCACCAATGATTCCGAGAGAGTCCTCCTCTTCCCTGTGTGAAACCTCGTCATAGTACTTCATCTTGTCGTCATAGTTTCGTTGTATTGAACGTCCGAGAGGGGTGTAATATTTTGCAATTGTAAGTCTTACGGCTGATCCGTCAGAAAGTTCGATCTGCTGCTGAACAAGCCCTTTCCCGAAACTTCTTTCACCGATCACCAGTCCTCTGTCCCAATCTTGAATTGCACCCGCGAGTATTTCCGAAGCGGACGCGCTCGACCTGTTGATCAGGATAACGAGAGGCATTTTCTCAAAGATGAACGACTTTTCAGCATTCAAAACAGCATTTGCCTGTGAAATTCTTCCCTTTGTAGAAACGATAACCTTGGAACCATCAAGAAAGAAATCCGCAATCTTCACCGCTTCCTGAAGGTATCCCCCCGGATTGTTCCGCAAGTCAAGAACGATTTGGGACATCCCTTTTGCTCTGAGTGAATTTAACATATCAAGAACCTCTGAGGAGGTTTTTTCTCCGAATCTGACAACATTAAGGTAACCGGTTTTGTCATCAAGCATGAAACCGGCGGTAACAGATTTTACGGGTATTTTCCCCCTCTTTATCATCAGTATTTTCGGGTTTTTCACACCATACCTGACCACTGATATCTTAACTTCTGTACCCTCTTTACCTTTTATTTTCTTTCTGATCTGATCCGTATCTAATTTTACAGCCGAAGCACCATCGATCATCACTATCTTGTCGCCCGGCAATAAACCTGCCTTCTCACTTGGTCCACCAGCCATTACACTTACAACATTTACGGTGTCGCTGATCATCTGGAATTCAATACCAATGCCTTCAAACTCGCCCTTCATTTCCTCTTCATTGCTGCTTACTTCATCTCTTGTCAGGTAGATACTGTGCGGATCAAGCCCTGAAAGCAAGCCTTCTACAGCCATTCTGCTGAGCGCAGAGTCTTCAATATCATCCACATAGGCACCTTTTACCAGATCATAGACCTCATCGATCTTGTTCTTGCTCCCGAGCGACCCAATCCCTGTTCCGCCTGAAACACGGTCGTAAATCATGAGAAGTGAAAGGGCTAAAATCAGAAAAAGTAATGTTTTAACTACTTTGTTATCCATAATATTTGTTCTATCTTACCTGCTTCCATTTGGTGGAAACTGACCTTTTACGAAAATAAACGGAAGTGGCGTTCAATGTCCAGAGCGCCGTCACTTTTAAATAACCATACTCACGAAACCTTCGTGGTGATTCATAAACTTTTATTGATCTTGTATATTTTACTTTTCCGAGACGAATCAGTTTGTTAAAAAGATCAAAATCCTCTCCCGCGGGAAGCGAATCATCAAATCCACCGGCATTGAAAAAAGTTTCCCTTTTTACCACAATACATTCACCACGCCCCATGCCCACTCCGAGCAAGTTGAGTAAACGAAAATAGTGATTGTAAAATGTATGAAAAAGTCTGTCGATTAACTTTTCTTCCCCGGGGAAAGTCTCAACCCATGCTGCCATGGCGATCAATTCCGGTTCTCCCTCAAATTTTTGAACTATTTTATTGAGGAGCCCACCGGTTTCGTCAAATATTATATCCGCGTTACAAAAGACAAGTATATCACCAGATGAACTCAAGGCACCGGCATTCCTGCCTGAAGCAATATTGTTTATCTCTTCTTTACTGACATCGATAACCTGGTCGGCATACTCTCGGGCGATGGCAACACTGTTATCGGTGCTTCCCCCGTCGGCAATTATTATTTCAGTACGGTATCCTGTTTCGTTATTTCTAATTTTCTCAATATTTTTAAATAAAGAGGGTAGAAGTTTTTCTTCATTCAATACGGGGATAATAAAAGAAAAAGAGGTTGTTTTGGTCAAAACGCCAGTCCGAAGAACGCCACACCGTTGGTGATCCTGG
>JAEYUD010000207.1 GCA_023433685.1 Bacteroidota bacterium | reverse complement strand
GGTTGTTCTCTTCCTTGTCGGCAATTTTAATAAAACCAGGGTACATTGTTGAAGATTCATAACCTTCCCCGGAGATGGCGTCTTCAAGATTCTGTTTTGTGGTTCCAACCTTGTACTCGGGGGTTATTTTGCCAACTTTTACACCCATCTGCTCAAGCACCGCCTTGTGGTTGTTGGCGTGGATGTTCTCGGCTTTTGAAGCTGCTTCGAACAGAAGGGCGATCTTTGTGTAACCCTCTTTTTTTGCCTGTTTGGCGTACGCCGCGTATTTCGCGCTCGCGGTGGTCTCACCCTTGAAAGCCTCTTTCAGGTTCTCAGTGGTATTCTTTGAGTGTGAATGTGAATTAACCGGTGCTACAAAAATCAGCATCATTGCCGCGGCAAGGAGAATTTTTAATGTTCTCATTATTGGTTCCTTTTGGTTTGAAATTAACAAAACTTAATGGTACCAATCTAAAGGTGGATTCTAAAAGGAACTTTAAGGCTTCCTTAAAAAAGCCTTAAAAGGGCATCAGGAAGTGGCGGGGAATAAAAGCGTGAAAACCGTCTCTTTTCCCGGGGTGCTTGAGAGTTCAAGAGTTACATTCTGAAGATCAGCAAGTTTTTTAGTTATTGAGAGACCAAGCCCTTTACCCCCGGTTTTCGCGCCCCGCGATGAATCGGCACGGTAAAACCGGTCGAATATCTTCTGAATATGCTCCTCATCAATTCCGGCACCATGATCGGTAACGGAACAAAAAACCGAGCCCGGGCGTGTGCCGGTTTTAATTTCGATTTTATCACCTTCAAGCGAGTACTTGATCGCGTTTGAGATTATGTTCGAGATCATGATATCGCACATTGAGGGGTCGGCATTCACTTCGAGCCCTTCGGGGAGGTGAAGGTCGAGCTCCATTTTCCGGGAGCGTGCTGAAGCGCGGAACCGCTCTGCAATACCTTGTGTTATGCCGGAGATATCAAACATTACGATATCCGGGGCCACCTTGCCCGACTCAAGTCTCGCGAGCTCAAGAAGGCTGTCGATCAGGGAGGAGACCCTGTCAACCTCGCCGATAACGTAGTCGATCTTTTCCATATACTGCTCAATCTCGCGGGGCTTCCGGTTCAGCACTTCGAGCGTTCCCTTAATGATAGAAAGGGGAGTGCGCAGTTCGTGTGATGCGTCGGCAGTGAACTGTTTTTCACGCTGCACCACATCCTCAAGACGTTCGAGAAGGTCATTTATTGTAACCGA
Source organism: Bacteroidota bacterium (assembly GCA_023433685.1). Classification (GTDB taxonomy): domain Bacteria; phylum Bacteroidota; class Ignavibacteria; order Ignavibacteriales; family Ignavibacteriaceae; genus UTCHB3. Next base: position 3,976 of record JAEYUD010000207.1, on the reverse strand, counting down.
AAGAGTGTGCAGTTCATCTTTTCTTTCCGGCACTTCGATCCTGTCTGAAAGGTTCTCTTTCGATATCTTCTCCGCCGTTTTTATAACTTTATCTATCGGGGCTATCGCCCTTCCGGCTATTATGCGTGATGCAATGAACAAACCAAGTAGAACGAGCGGGTAAGAGATCAATAGGCTTTTCTTCAGATTATCGAGTACCAAAGACGACTCTTTTTTAGATATGGCAACCGAAATGTAGGCGACGGTTTTCCCCTGATCTGAGAGAAATGGTGCCTGAACCTGCCTTATAGGTGAGTTTGAGAGGGAGCCGTCAACGTAAACATTGGCTTTCTTCTTTTCGAGAAAAGTGAGCTGCTCGGCTTTCAGATTGCCGGTCTTCCGCAGAACTTTTCCATCGGGACTGAAAACCTGGATGAAAGTGGGGTTGATCTCAACCTGTGAGTGCTCCTGCTCGCTCCACTCGAACCTGTTGGTATAGATCAGACTGTCATCAAATGCAACCAGGCTGTTGGAAATCTCTTCAAGTTCGGTGTTAAGATCATCATCAAGGTGACTGTAAACGGTGGAGTGGACAATAAAGTAGATCGTCGCCAGGAGAATCGCGATAATAAACGCCGTAAGAAGGGTGTAGAGGATGGCGATCCTTTCACGGAACTTCACATTTTTCATTCTTCAGTTGCCATATACCCGACTCCCCTGATCGTGGCGATCGAAGCGGTTCCCTTACCGATCTCAAGTTTTTTACGAAGGAAGTTAATGTAGACATCGATGACGGATTTGTCGTATTCGAAGTGGATATCCCAAACGTGTTCAATTATTCTCGTCCGGGTGCAAACCTTCCCTTTGTTGCGTATTAGATACTCGAGAAGGGCGAACTCTTTTTGGGTAAGCGGCACTTGCCTTCCCTCAGAGGTTACCTGGTAGTTCTGAAGGTTCATTTCTATTTCACCGAGTTGAAGGATGCCCGGCTCTTCCTCGTTGCTTCGCAGCTGAACCCGGATCCTGGCGAGGAGTTCGGCAAAAGCGAAAGGCTTCTTAATATAGTCGTTCGCTCCCGCCTCAAGACCGAACACGGTATCCTGAACGGTATCTTTAGCTGTCAGCATGATTACAGGAAGAGAAGGTTTTTCTTTTCTGATCTTCCGCAGAACCTCTATGCCGCTAAGGCCAGGGAGCATCCAGTCGAGCAGAACGATGTCATATTCATTCTCGAGGGCAAATACCGAACCCTTCGTTCCGTCTTCTGAAACATCAACAGAAAATCCTTCTTCAGAGAGACCGTCGCGGATAAAATTCGCTATCCCGGGCTCATCCTCAATAACCAGTAATCTCATAAAACTCGCGCGCTAAAAATAATTTATTCAGATTCAAATTTAATCATTATCGGGCTGTGTGGTCCCGTTTGTGTTCTCCGTGCCAAGCCCAAGATCGAACTGAACACCGGCAGCGTGTTTGTAAACCAGGTCACCGCCGTAATAGCCCGTTCTTCCGATCGCGAGAACTGCCATGAGAAAGAGAAACACTGAGACGTATTTGAGCGCGCCCTGATACTTCTTGTAGAATACGAGGCCGATCCGTACCGCGAGCGCAACACCGGAGAGAATTGCAGCAAGAAGTGCCGCGTCTTCGTGGAGTTCAAGCGCGTCTTTAAGCGGACCTGCCTCCTCGATACCAGATCCGGCATTCTGCCCGGAGAGGTAAGCCGCCAGAACGCCTGCACTTCCGAGCACCAGCAGATAGAACCCTGCCTTGCTGAAAAATTCTTTTTTGATTATCAGACCCGCCACTTCAAACAGGAAACCCGTTATCAGCAGCGCGATAGGGAAGTGAACGATTATGGGGTGAAGATGACTTGTATCGAACATGAAAATTTCCTTTCTTTTATACAAATCTAACCCCGTCACCCTTTAAGGCTCCTTTACACTAAATTAAAATTGGCTTAAAATCTTGATGGGATTCTTTTTTTTTGGGGGGGGTCCCTCCACATCACCTCAGCAGCAGCATCTTCCCCCGCTTTACACCCCCGTTGAACTTGAGCTCGTAGAAATAAACCCCGCTTGCGGGTGAAGTGCCGGCCGACGGGAAACCGAAAGAGTACTCACCGGCATTAGCGTGGCCCGAGAAGAGCTCTTCAACCACTCTGCCGCGGGAGTCGTACACTTTAAGTGTCGCGAAACCCTCTTCAGGCAGGCGAAAGCGGATCACTGTCCGGCTGCCTGAACCATCACCGTTTATAGTGAATGGGTTGGGGAAATTTTGATCAAGCTCGAGGGTGTAAGGTGAGAAACCGACCGCTACTTCGTTGCTGTATGAGAACTCACCCGAGAGGTCAACCTGCTTCAGACGGTAGAAATTTGTATCACCCCTCTGCGGTTTCAGATCGTCATGCCATGAGTAGGTGTTAAGTTCGGTCGAGGTGCCTTTTCCCGGGATGAACGCGAGGTCACTCCAGGTTCCGCTGTTTCTTCTTTGTATGTAAAACCCGTGATTATTGGTCTCAGAGGCTGTTTCCCAACCGAGTAGAACCCCGGCCGGCACCACTTCGGCATTGAAGGAGGTGAGTTCAACCGGGAGACCGCCGTTGTGCATCCGTAATATTTTACCGTCTGAGGTTAGCATCAGCCCGAAGCCGCGGGAATTCACTTTAACCGAATTGATCACGATCTGGGCGGGGAAAAAGAGCGTCTGTTGCCATGTTCTTCCCTCATCTCCGGTCTGAACCACTTCGTTTTCGGTAACCTGCATCAGCCAGAGGTTTTTGTGGCAATAAAAGGCCCGGTTTGTGTTTTTATATTCAATAGGTGTCCAGATGATCCCGCCGTCTTTCGAAAAGTACATTTTGCTCAGCTTTGAGCAGGCCCAAAGCCTGAGACCGTTACGGTAAATAAACAGGATCTTGTCGTTGGCAATAGTGCTTAATCTTTTAGATGACCAAGTTGCGCCCCGGTCTGATGATTCGTAGAAGGTACCGTTGTCGCTGCCGATATAGAAGAATGAGTCGGCGGCGAAGAAATAGTTTACATTTGCCGTATCGGGGACGGTTCTTGTGGTCCATGTCAGCCCGTGGTCGCCGGAGTAGTGTATATTGCTCTTGTTCTTTATGGCAAAGAGAGAATTTCCGTAACTGTATATCATCTGATCGAAAGGGGGAAATGCTGCTGTAATGTCAGTAAGCACCCCGTTCGCGGCGTTGTATCTGAGCACCATCCCGCCGGGGGGAGTGTGGATAAGAAACGAAGTGTCGCCCTCTCTTGTGATACGTGTGAGGTTGGGTGAAAGTGAGTCTATGATCAGTTGCCATGTCATTCCGAAATTCCCTGAGCGATATAACCCCCCCGTCCCTGTGAGGGCATAAGCGGAATTGTCGGCAAGCACTTCGATATCCCTGATGGCATTTGTATTAAGCTCTGAGTTTAGCTCCCAGTTTTCACCGGAATTGGAAGATGTGTAGATCAGGGCACCGGATGTTATCAACAGCGCGTTTCCCTCACCGGTTAAACCCAGTAGAAATGGATTGAGTGAGGGGATGAGGGTCCAACTCTGCATTCCATCAGAAGTGTGGAAAAGTTGGGAAGAGGTTGATTTTACCACTCCATTCAGCCTCGAAGACATGTGAATTTCAGCGATAGCGAAGGGGACAACGAGGGAGTCCCAAGTGAGTCCCCTGTTGTGGGAAGTGAAGACCCTGCTTTGCCCTGTTCCCGGGATTGAGAATGAGATGCTGTTCGTGTCGTGAATTTCAAGCTGGTTGATGTTACCGACCGTACTTATCGAGGGCAACCAGGTCGTGCCGTCATTGGTACTTCTGTAAACATTCCCGGTTGAAGTGGCAACCAGCAATTCCCCGGTATCTTTAAATGCCTCGATCTTGCTTATGTTTTCATTTGTTGCCAGCGGAAAAACAAGCTTCACCAGCCAGTCGACATTGCCCGTTTTGCGGTAGAGGCTTTTATCCGTGGAGATATAAAAGATATTC
>JAEYUD010000172.1 GCA_023433685.1 Bacteroidota bacterium | reverse complement strand
GTTCTAAGCTACATATATGGTTTTCTGCGTGATACAACCACTGTTGTCACTTCCCTCTTGATAGTTGGGTCAGCCGCCACTCTGATCCTGTTTGAAAGGAAATACCCATATACTAAAGGTCAGAAGTTCCTGCGTGAAGGTTTTTTCAACGACCTTGTGCTATACACAATAGTACAAAGTTATGTATTGGGTCTGGTGATCGGCGAATTTATTAAATTCATAGATAATCAAACAGGAATTCAGAGGCTGCAACTTCTCTCGGACACTCCGGTATGGATGATAGTGGTTGGGTCACTTTTCTTTCATGATTTTTATATCTACTGGTTCCACAGGTGGATGCACAACAATAAATATCTGTGGAGGCTCCATGAGGCGCACCACTCAACGAAAGATGTCGATTGGCTCTCAGGCTCAAGATCGCATGCTTTCGAGATAATGATAAACCAGACTATTGAGTTCGCACCGTTTGTCCTTTTGTGTGCCCCGGCAGAAGCAGCGGTAATCAAAGGCGCCATTTCCGCTATTTGGGGTATGTGGATACACTCGAATATTGATGTGAACACAGGCAGATTACAGTATTTCATAAACGGTCCCGAAATGCACAGATGGCATCACTCCGACAGGGTGGAAGAGGCTTACAACATGAATTTCGCAACAAAATTCGCCTTCTGGGACTATCTGTTCAACACCGCTTATCTTCCGGGAAGAGAAAAACCGAAGTGGTATGGTATCCCGGTTGATTTCCCTGCCAATTTCTTTAAGCAGTTCATATTCGCCTTCCGCCGGTTCGGCGACGAAGGCTGACCAAGATTAATACAAAAAGGCTCCCGATCTCTCAGGAGCCTTAATTTTTTAGATGAACGGGCTTCGCTCAACGCCAAGGGGTGAGGTGTTCATACTTCATTCCGCCTCGGCGGATCACCCCTCACCCTTCACCCTTCACCCTTACTTAAGGTAAACCGTTTTCCTGACTTCTTTCTTTCCGTCAAGATCAAAAACAATGAAATATACACCTGAAGGAAGGGCGTATCTTCCGGGGTTGAAATCGTAATTTATCATTCCCGGAGAATCTATGGTTACAAATTCTTTAGTTACCGATTCACCGGAGGCATTTGAAACGGTTACCACCATTTCACCCTGCTTAAAGGCGGATACTCCGAAACGGCTTGAACCATTGAACGGATTGGGATAGGATTCCGTGACCTGAAAAGTGGATGGCAAGTTTTGAACATCTTTTACGCTCACGGGGGCAAAAAGGTTTTTGTAAACAATAAAATTGCCGTCTGAGTCACCGATGATCAGGTCTTTCTTTGTATCACCATCAATATCCGCGAAGAACGGGGTTGAATTCTGATCCCTTTCTATTCCGGCAACCAAAGAAGATTTCTCCTGCCATGACGGTAACTTGTCGGTACCCGTGTTCTCATAAAATTTAAGGGAGCCGAAAAGGTTTCCGATGATCAGATCCTGATCCCCATCGTTGTCAACGTCACCGAAAGCCGGCTTGTTATAAGAACCGAAATTTATCCCGGCAATAAAACTTTGATTTTTTACAAAAGTGTTGTTCCCGGTATTCTCGAGGAATATAACCTCTGACGCGGTTTCACACCCAATCAACAGATCGATGTCGCCATCATTGTCGATATCCACAGGGGCGGGTATGCTCGTCCAACCGGCATCGAACGCTGAAAACCAGTTCGCCAGGGTGAAAGTGTTTCCACTCCTCAGGTAAAGGTATACCTTCCCGTCTGTAGCTCCGGTTATCACATCCTGATCCCCGTCGTTGTCAAAATCCGCGAATCTTGGGAACGAATTAGAACTGGTGGAAATATTGCCATAATTTCCCGCTGTAAGGGCAAATTGCGGTTGAAGAGCAGTTCCGTTATTCTGGATCATACGCACCTCACCGGTCGAGGTTCCTGATATAAGGTCAAGATCACCATCGTTATCTATATCAGCAAACGAAGTGGTGGAATGTCCCGAAACTTTAACGACAGGGAACCATGAGCCGTTATACTGGAACAATGGAGCGCTAGATGTTCCGTTGTTCTGATAGGCATTCAGATTGCCGTCATCTGTACCATAAACCAGATCATAGTCGTTGTCATTGTCAAGATCAACAAGGTGCGGGTTTTTCCAATAGTGTGAGGTTTCCGTGTTGATGTACTGATTAATGTATGTCCACTGAGGCGCGTTCACTGTGCCATCATTCCTGAAAAAGTAGAATGTAGCCAGATCACGTCCGACGAGAAGATCAAGTTTTCCGTCATTGTTAATATCCGCCAGAGTCGGGTATGAATTAAGCCCTACATCAGGAATATTGTTAACAAATGGCGTGTACTCCTCAAATCTGGGAGCTGTGGCCGTTCCAACATTTCTGAATCCTCTCGTTATTCCGGCAGTAGGACCGCCCAGCAATGATTCCCCTATACCGGCAAGAAGGTCGAGGTCGCCGTCGCCGTCAAGATCACCCAAAGCAGGTTTTGCATCCGATCCTATCAGCGGGTTCACCGGGATGAACACGGAATCATCCTTTACCCACTGCGGCTGTTCGTAAGTGCCAAGATTGTAATAGCAGCTAAAACCGTTGAAACTGCCGGTTATCATATCCATTTTTCCGTCACCGTTCAGATCACCGAAAACTGCATATGAATAGTAATTTTGAGGGTCGATTATAGCTATCTGTGAGAGATAATTGGTGTCCTCGACAAAGTGAGGCAGCCCGTTCACAGGTTGATTAACGTAGAATTTCGATCTGCTGCTTAAATAGCAAAGATTCAGGTCTTTATCACCGTCACCATCAACATCGAAGAAGAACGGTGCCGTGAAGTGTTTCATTTCCAAACCTGTCGGATTGAATATCCCCTTCATTTCTTGCCAGTTTTGAGCATTGATTGTGTATACAAGTAGCAGCGTGAAAAATATTTGTCGCATAATATTCCGTTAATTGTTAAAAAAGGGTGTTGTAATTTATCGATAATTTCGTAATTTGTCACACATAAGAATTAAATTAAATTACTGTAACAATTAATCATTTGGTGAACATATAATCATTTAAGAGGCGGGTGATGTTAGATGACAAATCTAAACAGGAAATCTCAAAGAGATTGAGGTATTTTGCTCATATGCGGTTCGGGAGTCTTAAGGAACTTGCTGCACACCTTGGAGTCACATCGAGCACACTTTCTCAGTATACAACCGGAAAAAGTATCCCCGGAAACACCATGCAATCAAGGTTGCGTGATATAGGATGCGACATTGAGTGGCTGATGACCGGAGAGTCTGAACCAGTTCAGACTGAAGACGTATCAATCTCTCAAGAATTCAAACGGCTCAGGAAGGAGTTTTCAACTCTGCTGAGGGAGTATAATAACTTCAACAAACGACTTCAAAAAGTTGAGTCCCTTCTATTCACTTTAACCGAGGAATATAAAATTCCCCTGTTAAGAAGAGAGGAGCACGAAAGAAGGGTCTGACATGCTGAAAATACCTGTCCCGTTGAACCCAGGCAGAAAGATTTAAAATAAAAAAGGCTGCCTTTGCAGGCAACCTTAAAAGTGGAGGTATGGGGATTCGAACCCCAGGCCTTTTCATTGCGAACGAAACGCTCTACCAACTGAGCTATACCCCCAAAAACTTCCGTTTTTGCAAAACAAAGATACGAATTTTCTATTGATTTTTCGTAGAGGGGGCTTTGTCGCTTGCAGCCATTTTTACTTTTATACTGCCGGCTTTTCTGAACTTGAACGTCAATTCGTGCTTGTCACCTTTTCTGATATCCTTGTTCAGTTTTATCAGCATTATGTGCAGACCACCCGGTTTCATTTCAACGCGCTTTTTTGCGGGGATGACAAGGTAGTCAATCTTCCGCATCTTCATTTTGCCGTCTTTTTCGTAAGATTCGTGTATCTCAACAGTTTTGGCAAGGTCACTCCCGACCGCGAAAAGTGTATCGGGCTTGTCACTGTTGTTTTGTATTTTCGCGAACACCGCGGTATTCATACCTTCACCATTCGGTCTCATCCACGCGTCTGATATCTGAATATTCGGGGCCGCGAATGACAGCACAAAGACTGCCGTTAACAGCTTGATCACAGTCATTTTAATTTTCCGGTATCGTTAATAATTTCTTCAATGTTTGCTTTGCTCCCCTGATACTCTTTCCGCAGGAACCCTTTTTTATCAATCAGCGATATCCTGTCTGTGTGTGTGAAGAAGTAAGAAAGATCACCATCCACAATCGTGGAATCCTCCGGTACGGCAACAATTCGCATAACTGACATCAATGAATCAGTGAGCTTTTTGTCACCGGTAAGGAAACGGAAGTTTTTCTCATTAACTTCACGCAGCCCGGCAAACTTTTTTAACAGGGCAACCGTATCCCTTACCGGATCAAATGTGATAGCCACGAATACAACGTCATCCCCCTCTCCCCTCTTTTCGAGTTCTTTTTGAACCAACTGCATGTTATTAACTGTTAAAGGACATATATCAGGGCAATGAGTGAATATAAATCCCGCGATGATGATCTTACCTTTAAATTCAGAGGGAAAATCAACTTTTCGGCCATCCTGATCATAAAGGTGGAATGAAAATCCTTTCAAATTCTCCTTGAGTTCGAAATCACTCTTGCAACCTGAGAGAAATATCAGCAAAAAAAATGCCGATATAATAACTGTCGGTTTCGACGTTTTTATTTTTTTCATGTACAAATATCTAAAATTAGAAGATATATTAAAAGTCGGATATTTTAATATTTTCTTTTGCACAAGTCCATGAAATTTATTCTTGGAACAGACAGTATTTAATCCCGGATTTATCGATTTATAACTATCAGGTAAAGACTATGAGCACACAATGGCACTCCCTTCGGTCAGATGAGACACTGATGAAACTTGGAACTCATCCCGAAGGTTTGGATTCAGCAGAATTAGAAGACAGAATAAAAAAATACGGCTATAACGAACTCGAAGAAAAAGCAGCAGTATCACCCTTCGCACTTTTCATTTCACAGTTTAAAAGCCTTCTGATTATAATTCTTTTTGCGGCAGCGGTTATATCGCTTGTTCTCGGTAAAATACCTGAAGCTCTCTCGATCATTACCATAGTGATCTTCGCCGGAGTTCTGGGCTTCATTCAGGAATTCCGTGCCGGAAAAGCCCTTCAGGCACTAAAAAAAATGGCCGCACCGCTGGCTATTGTCATAAGAGATGGAAAGGAGCAGGAGATCCCATCCAGGGAATTGGTGCCGGGTGATATCATTAAGGTCGCAATGGGTGCAAAAATTCCCGCCGACGTGCGTATTATCAAATGCGCCAACCTTAAGGTTGAAGAAGCAGCACTCACCGGTGAATCCGTGCCTGTGGACAAACACACCGACCCTGTACCGGGTAGTGATATCCCGCTTGGCGACCGGAATAATATCCTGTTTGCTGGTACTGCCGTCTCATTCGGACGCGGAACCGCTGTTGTGGTTGCCACCGGAATGGAAACTGAATTTGGAAAAATTGCCGCGATGCTCCAAAACACGGAGGATGAACGCACACCTTTACAGCTCAATCTCGATCAACTTGGCAAAAAACTTGGAATTTTTGCGCTCGCGCTTGCTGCTATAATGTCTGTGTTCCAGATAGTAAAAATTTTCTCCGCGGGGTCAATTACCACTGACAGTGTGATGGAAATATTCATTTGGGGCGTTGCCTTGGCGGTGGCGGTAATTCCTGAAGCGTTGCCGGCTGTTGTCACCATTTCACTTGCTTTGGGTGTGAGACGAATGGTGAAAAGAAAGGCATTGATCAGAAAGCTGCCGGCAGTGGAAACTTTGGGAGCAACCAATATAATCTGCTCTGACAAGACCGGTACCCTCACTCAGGACGCGATGACCATTAAGAAAATGTACGCCGGTGAAACTGTCTACACAGTAACAGGAAATGGTTACAAGCCTGAAGGCAAAATTTTAAATGGTGACTCGGAAGTTACGACACTTCCCGCTCCCCTCGCCCATCTGATATACAGTGGTGTGCTCTGCAACGACACAAAGCTTACCAAGGAAGATAACGATTGGGAAATAATCGGCGATCCCACCGAAGGCGCGATTGTTGTGGTCGCGGAAAAAGCCGGTGTAAGCAATACGCAATTCAAGGCCGATAATCCCCGGCTTTATGAGATACCCTTCTCCTCAGAAACCAAGAAAATGACCACCGTAAACAAGAGCGAGAATGGTCTCATGGTTTCCTCCAAAGGAGCGCTCGAAATGCTTCTTGCAGAGTGCAAGTACATCCACTCGTCAACCGGGATCAGGGAGCTCACCAATGGGGATGTGGATGAGATCAACAAGAATTACAAATCTTTTGCCTCGGATGCCCTGCGCGTTCTTACGATCTGTGGAAAAAGGATCGAAATGGATATTGACTCCTTCAAAACCATTGCTGAAGAAGCTAATGAAAAGGAGACGGTCAGAGAAGACCTGATGAAAATTGTAGAGTCTGATTTGGTTTTCTACGGTTTGGTTGGCATGTTCGATCCTCCAAGAGAGGAAGTGAAGGCTGCGATCAAGATATGTGACAAGGCCGGCATCAGGCCAATAATGATCACTGGTGATCATAAAGATACTGCCGTTGCCGTGGCCAAAGAGCTTGGAATCCTTAAACACGGTGGTGCCCTTTCGGGTCAGGAACTCGATAAATTAACCGACGAAGAGTTCGTTGAAAGCGTTGAAAATACCGACGTATACGCAAGAATATCACCAGCACACAAACTAAAAATAGTTGAAGCTCTGATGAAAAAAGGGAACATCGTGGCAATGACGGGTGACGGTGTTAATGACGCGCCTTCCCTGAAAAAAGCCAACATTGGTGTTGCCATGGGTATTACAGGTACCGATGTGAGCAAGGAAGCCGCTGATATGATCCTGACGGATGATAACTTCTCCTCCATCGTTTCCGCTATCGAAGAGGGTCGTTCAATTTTTGAAAATATCCGAAAATATCTTGTATATCTCCTTAGCGGAAACCTGGGTACCGTGTTCGGAATATTAATGACCTTCTTTCTCGGCTATTCTCTCCCCATAAACGCGGTGCAGATACTTTTCATCAATTTCATAATGGATGGACTTGTAGCCATCGCCCTTGGTGTTGAACCCCCCGAACCGGGAATTATGGACAGGAAGCCAAGAAAGACAAAAGAAGGCATACTGAATACACTCGCCCTCCGGTCGATAGGCGTCTTGAGTTTCTGGATCGCGATAATCACCACTGCTTCATACGTCTACGCTCAGGTGTACGCGCAACCGGGGTTGGCTCAGACTTATGTTGACAAAGAGGCGTCAACCGTTTTCTTCATTACACTGGTGGCAGCGAGATTCTTTAATGGATTCAATTGTCGCTCGCTTACCCGGTCGATCTTCACGGTACCGTTCTTCAGCAACAAATCACTGATATGGAACATAGTTGTTTCGATTGGAATTACCGCGATTGTTTTTGCTGTAGAGCCATTACGCGACGCGTTTGAACTGGTTCCTGTTAGTCAAGGAGAGATCATCACAGCCGCGATAACATCGGTTTCTGTGCTGGTATTCGCGGAAGTATTGAAGCTGACGTTCAAGAAGCAACTGAGTGAAGATAATAATTAAAATGTGATCACTTAAGATCACGGATCATTTTTTCAAGCCGGAGCAGGTTCAATGTTTTGTTCCTGCCCGGCGAGTAAATCCCCGCCTCAATATAAATCCGTTTTTTACCCCTGTTTAAAACTCTTGAAGTAAATACCCCTGCCATCGGGTACGGATATGTTTCCCATGAACCACGAAAATGCGAACTGTCACCAAGATAATTAAATGTTGAAACGCTCTTCATTGTTGAACCATCCTGATATTTCATGATCTTCGAGGTGATACTGTCCCTCATTTCCACCGAAAAAGTCAGAGAGTCATTTTTCAATTCATGAATGAGTATCCACTCTTCTGTTTTTGTGCCGGCTCCCCGCCTGAGGAGAACCGACCCCACAGGAGTGCCTTTAACTTTCTCAAAACCTTCAGGCACCTTTGGGTCTATTCCCCAAAAAGAGCGAATTTCTTCAGATAATGAAGTTTCCTCCCCTGATTTACCCGCATCCCGCTTTAGTACCTTGTTGATGGAAGTACTAACGATTGTCGCGCTGATTGAAGCGAACCGGCTTGAAATGAGTTCTTCCAATTCTGACTGTTTATTGTATACAACGATCCAAAGCGTCTGACCGGTGTAAAACAGATCCTCCTTCATAAAGAATTCAGCCCTGTTTCCGCGGGTAACTCGTGCAAGAAGTGGTTTGGTAAATATTCGCTGAAGAAGAGTGTCTTTCGCGATCGTTGAGGTGGAAACGATCAATAACAGGTTAGGAACACGGGGTATTTTGCCTGGTTGGTAAACGCTTACAGGCACTTCATCAAAAAATGGTTCTTTGGTTCCCGGCAGGTAGATAGCCCGGAATATTGAATCAATTTTTTCAGTCAGAGTGGAGGTGGTGCCGCTCGAAAGCAATATTTCCAGACGTGTGGGGTCGGATTGTGGAATTTCCTCCCTTTTACCACAACCGGAAATTGCAAGTATGAGGAATAATATTGGGGGAATTAAGAATAGAGACTTCCCCTGACTAAACAGGGACATTTTTGAGAACAAGCTCCACATTTGGAAATAAAATGTAATAGCCAACCCAAAGCACCACACCTGATGAGAGTGGTATGGCGACGTTATCATCAAAAATACCGGAGGCTATGTTTTCTGCTATAGCGGCTACAATTCCACTGAATATTATCAATGCCAGTTCAAGGCCCGAATGGGTAATTTTAGGGGTGAAGAAAGAGATGAGAATTGCCATAAAAACAAAAGCGAGCGTTCCCTCAAGACTCTTCTTTAGAAAGGGTGTCTTGCCCCATTTTCGTCCGATCAGTGCCGCGGCAGTGTCACCGAGGATCAAGAATGAGAGTGAAATTATCGCGATTACTTTTGGAAAAACAGCAATACACAAAAGTGCGGCCGCTAGCAACCAGGTCGACCCGGAAAGCTGCAATTTCGACTCGTTAAGCTCATGTTTTCTGAATACGGGAAAGATTGCGTAAACAATCGAAGCGAATTTAGGGCTAAAAAACCTGCCAACGTCAACAACGAGGGACCCAAGAAGCACCAGACTCAGAATTATGAGTCCGGTGCTTTTAGGAATAAAATAGTAGATTACCGGTATCGAGAGGCTGCAAATGTGGATCAGCTTCCTGTATATCTCAAATTTATAGTCGATCTGAGATGATTCAGGCTTGTTCATTTGTCTCTTTTGCAGCAGATCCCCTTGTTTTGAGCATTTCTTTCACATGCTCGGGAATTTCATCCTTGTTTCCGTTTTTCGGCAGTGGAGGAAGTTCCTCGCCTCTCATTACTTTGTCGATCTCTTCAGAATCAAGTATCTCCCTCTCAAGCAGTTCTGCGGAGAGTTTGTGGAGCATATCTATATTCTCTTCAAGAATTCTTAAAGCGCGATCCATGCACGAGTTGATGATGTGTTTAATCTCTTCATCAATCTCAATGGCTGTTTTTTCGCTGTAATCGCGGTGCTGCTGAATCTCTTTGCCGAGAAATATCTCTTCGTGTTTTGTCCCATAGTTAAGTGGTCCGAGTTTCTCGCTCATACCCCATTCGCATACCATTTTACGGGCAAGGTTGGTGGCACGTTCAATGTCATTCCCGGCTCCCGTGGTGTAGTGATCGAAAATTATCTTCTCAGCCGCTCTTCCACCCAAAGCGTAGGTGATAACCGACTCAAGATAAGATTTTGAATAGGTATGTTTCTCATCAACCGGAAGATAGCTCGTCACACCGAGTGCTCTACCGCGTGGAATGATGGTAACTTTATGAACCGGATCAGCTTCGGGAAGCATTTTGGCTACAAGAACGTGACCTATCTCATGGTACGAAGTTGTCTTCTTCTCCGCGTCAGAGATGATCATGCTTTTACGCTCCATACCCATCATCACCTTGTCTTTCGCCTCTTCAAAGTCGTCCATGTCAACTTTCGACTTGTTCTTCCTTGCCGCGAGAAGTGATGCTTCATTTACAAGGTTTGCAAGTTCCGCGCCCGCGAGTCCGGGTGTACCCTTGGCGAGCACTGAAAGTTCAACATCATCTGCAAGAGGGGTATTACGGGTATGAACCTTAAGAATACCTTCCCTCCCTTTAACATCAGGTCTGTCAACCACTATCTGGCGGTCGAAACGTCCGGGTCTTAAAAGCGCGGGATCGAGAACATCAGGTCTGTTGGTCGCGGCAATAATTATCACTCCGCTGTTCTGCTCAAAACCATCCATCTCAACAAGAAGCTGATTAAGGGTCTGTTCTCTTTCATCATGACCACCACCGAGTCCGGCTCCTCTGTGCCTGCCCACGGCATCGATCTCATCGATGAAAATAATACAGGGGGCGTTCCTTTTCCCCTGATCGAAAAGGTCCCTTACACGGCTCGCGCCAACACCCACGAACATCTCAACAAAGTCAGCACCAGAGATAGAGAAAAACGGCACTCCAGCTTCACCTGCTACAGCTCTCGCGAGAAGGGTCTTCCCGGTCCCCGGAGGTCCTAAAAGGAGTACTCCTCTTGGTATCTTGCCGCCGAGTTTCTGGAATTTGCTTGGTTCTTTTAAAAATTCGATTACTTCCTGAAGCTCAACCTTGGCTTCATCAGCTCCGGCAACATTTCTAAATGTAACTTTGTTGTTCGACTGATTTATAAGTTTGGCTTTACTTTTGCCAAAATTAAAGATACCTCTCTGACCACCGGCACCACCACCTCCCTGCATTCTTCTCATGAAAAAGAACCAGAGGGCGATTATGAGAACCCATGGGATCATACTTATTAGAAGTGTGACAAAGCTATTCGACTGCTGATTGTAGGTAAGCCTGATCCCTTTGGCATCCCATTTTTTCTTTTCTGCTTCAAAATCAGGTTCCGCGATGTTGACCGCGAACTCTTTAACTGAAACAGGTTTGCCCGAAATGGTGATGTTTCGGTTTGTTCTCAAAGTGCCTTTAAATATGTGCACCTTCGAATCTGTAACGTTTACTTCAGCCTTCTCAATTACACTGTCCTGAAGCAGTTTTTCATACTCAAAATATGGTATCTCGGAATAGGAAGCCGTTTCACTTCTGAATAACTGCATGGCGATAACCGCCGCGACGATAACCACTCCCCAGCCAAAGACCACACGCATGATCTTTGACCAGTCGAAATTGTCATCCGGCTTGTTACCATTATTTTTGTTCTTCTGATCCATCTTTATAGTCTGTTCCTTATTTGCTTTCCTCTTCGACCATTGAATAAACCGCTCTCAGATTGCGGTATTTCTGAACAAGGTCGAGTCCGTATCCTATTACAAAATTATTTGGAATTTTAAATCCAACGTAGTCAACCGTGATATTGTATTTAACACTTTTAGGCTTGAGCAACAATGAAGCGATCTTCACTGATGCCGGATTATGCTTGTTTAAATGTGAAATTATGAACTCGGCTGAAAGCCCTGAATCTATTATATCTTCAACAATTATGATATCTCTTTGGTTCAAGTCCGCGTTGATATCCTTGAGCAGATCAACCTTCCCCGAAGAGACTTTTGCTTCGTGGTAGCTGGAGAGTTTAAGAAAATCAACTTCACATTCACCGCAAAAATTCTTCAGCAGATCCGCCATGAACATAAATGCCCCATTAAGGATACAAATGAAGATCGGCACTTTCCCTTTATAGTCTTCGGAGATTTGTGCTCCCAGTTCAGAAACCCTCTTTTGAATAACTTCCTCAGTGAGGTAAACTTCGAAGGTCTCGCCGTTTATTGTAATTCTGTCCATTTTTCGATCTCTAACTTATAAATCTTCTTTGTCTCTGCTGTAATTTTGTATCTGTCATCCGGCCTGAAGCCACAAACCCAAACAATTTTTTCAGAATCATAAACCACAGGATGTATCCATTTGTTCCGGGACCCGAGTTTGATATCATTAAAAAAATCTGAAATCTTCCGTTTTCCGGAACCGCCCAACGGGTCGAAAGTATCACCCTGCCCTGCCCCTCTGACGGAGAGTCCGCTTCCAATCTTTCCGGCGTCTATAAACGCGATTTCTTTACCGGCGTTTTTTGAAAAACTGTCGAGTGGAACTTCACTGCAAGTTATTGTGAACTTCCCATAAACGACCGAAGTGCCGGGAACTAATTTCATTTCGTGGAAATTATCCTTTGGTTCATGCCCAACAACAATTTCCATCCGGTCACGAAATGCGGTCACCCCTCCACCAAGATCAATTTTTCTGCCCGATTGTGATCTGACCAGTTTGTTCAGATTATTAAAATTTTGAAACTTTAAATTTAAGTTAAAATTTTCAATTAATCTAATGGATATCTCACGGTGAAATTGGTGCTCACCAAGAGTTACAGCTAACCCAGGGTTAACAAGAATATTCCCGTTTTCATCAATTGTTGTTATCCGAAAGTCTCTTGGTACCGCCTCCAACAGGGTGCGCATCATGCCTGAGTAGTTAAAGATTGACTGAGAAAAAGATGGGTTTAGCTCGCGAAACAAAGGCATAATCCGGTGGCGGATATAATTTCTTTGAAAAACTGTGTCACTGTTCGAGCTGTCTGTTACCCATTCGATATTGTGATCGTTTAACCAGCGTTCTATTTCCTCCTTTGCGAGTGCAAGTAACGGTCTGATAATGAAGCCCCTTTTAACCGGGATACCGGAAGTTGCTTCGGGGCCTTTCCCCTTAATCAGGTTAAGTAGCACGGTTTCAGCATTGTCATCAATGTTATGTCCGGTCACAATTTTAGAGAATCCCTTTTCATCTCTGATCCTTTCGAACTCCTGATAACGGATGTCTCTTGCCGCCATTTCGAGCGAAAGACCCTTCTCATTCATCCGCGACCGTACATTAACTTCAAAGGTTACAAGTTCAATCTGTAATTGCTGACAGGTGATCCTGCAAAATTCTTCATCCCCGTCTGACTCTTCCCCCCTCAAACCATGATTGATATGCACCGCGACAAGTTGTAAATTTAACTCTTTTTGTAATTTAAGAAGGAAGTGCAGCAGCAGCACTGAATCTGCCCCGCCGCTGAGAGCGATTACAAGTTTATCATTTTTACAAATGAGTTTTTCATCCAGACAGAAACGACGGAATTTCAGAAAGGTGGTGTCAGGCAAAACCGGAGTCTTTAAGTTTATCGAGGCTTAATCCACCCTGGTTCGTACTTTCAACAAAATTAAGGAGGTACTTCCCAAGAAGATCAAACTCAAGGTTTACTTCATCGTTCAACTTTAAATTGGCAAGAGTGGTGTTTGCCCAGGTATGTGGTATTACCGCAACCTTAAGAGCACCTTTATTTTTTTCTGCCACGGTAAGACTTACACCATCGATACAGATGGAACCAACAGGTATTACGTATTTATCATATTTGGGGTCGAATGTCACTTTGAGATTCCAGCTTCCGGAAAGCTGCCTGACTTCCGTCACCCTGCCGGTGGTATCAACATGGCCCGCGACAAAATGACCACCCAGCCTTGCACTCGCGCTTAAAGCCCTCTCCAGATTGATCTTTCGACCTGGCTTGAAGGAACCAAATGTGGTTTTGCTCAATGTTTCTTCAACGGTGTCAAACCAGACAGTGCTTCCTTCAATTTTTACAACCGTCTGGCAGGCACCATTAATATTAACACTGTCTCCGGCACGAAGATCTTTAATTATCAGTGAACATCCAACTGCAACAGATATCTCATTCCCCCGCCTGCGGATATCGACAATAGTTCCGGTTTCTTCAACAAGTCCTGTGAACATGATTAAACCTTTTCCAAATACATGATGGCATCACCATCAAGATTTTTTATATCTCTTAATTTTAATTGCACCGGTGAATCAAGCCCAAAATATTTTAGCTCACCAAACAGACTGATGCCGGGTCCGATCAGTTTGGGAGCAACAAACATAACCATCTCATCAAAAAGTCCACGGTTTACTAATTCAGAAACGAGACCTGAACCTGCCTCAACCATCACCGAAGCCATGCCCCTTTCGTGAAGTTTAACAAGTGACGCATCAACATCGGGACGGCCATCGCTTCCACCCTGAACAAAGATCACCTCAACCCCGTTTTTATCAAGCATATTAATGATATCTGATTTTACCCGCTCCATTTCGGGGACGATAACGATCGATTTTTTATCTTCGTTCCGAAAGAAATTCAGTTGCGCATCAAAAAAAAGATGAGATGAAAGCATTATTCTTTTGGGTGAAGTGCCGGTTATACCCCTTACGTTCATCATTGGATCATCAGCACGAACTGTAGCGGAAGTAGTAAGAATGGCGTCATTTTCACTTCTAAGTTTGTGAACATACGCGCGGGAGGTTTCGTTGGTTATCCACTTTGATTTGCCGTTGTTTTCGGCGAATTTACCATCCAGGGTAATGGCGGCTTTTATTGTAATAAATGGATAGGGTGATGTGATGTAACGTGTGAATTTTCTGTAAAATCTATTCTGTTTTTCGAGATTGCTTACCTCCACTTCGATTCCTGCATCGCGTAACTTCTTTATACCGTTACCGGAAACAAGAGGATTTGGGTCCGGCATACCGATCACAACCCTTTTGATCTTGTTTGCAATAATCAGGTCGGCACAGGGAGGGGTTTTACCGTAATGTGAACAAGGTTCAAGGCTCACATAAAGTGTGGCGCCTTCAACACTTTCTGTGCATCGTTTTATCGCGTCCACCTCGGCATGATCAGATCCGAATTTCCTGTGATAGCCCGAAGAAATGATTTTCCCACCTTTAACTATGACACATCCCACTTCGGGATTCGGACTAACCTTTCCCGAACCCAGCCTTGCAAGGGTAAACGTTCGGGAAAGGTATGCCCGGTCTTTTGAGTCCATGACCTACTTTATTTCAAGTATCTCGAACTGAATAAGTCCCGCTGGTGCTTTAACCTGCGCGACATCTCCAACTTTCTTTCCGAGAAGACCCTGACCAACAGGTGATGAGACAGAGATCTTGCCTTGTTCCAGATTCGATTCTTCATTAGAGACGACCTGATATTCAATCACTTTCAAGGTTTTCAGATTTTTAATCTTAACTTTGGCAAGTATATGAACTTTGTCCTTTGGCATGGATGAAGGATCGATCACTTTTGCCTTGGCAAGTACCGATTCCATCTTGTGGATCCTGAGTTCAAACAGTCCCTGTTCCTCTTTCGCGGCATCATATTCCGCGTTCTCTGACAGATCACCATGTGCTCTTGCTTCAGCAATTTTACCGGCAATTTCTTTCCTGCCGGATGATTTCATCTCCGCGAGCTCTCTCTCGAGCTCGATAAGCCTTTCCTGTGATAGATAAACAAAATCTTGCATATCGCTCCCGGTTTGAATAAATAAAAAAAAATTGCCACTCCCGCAAAAATTTTGCGGGTGTGGCATTGCAAATCTAATCAATTATTAGCTGATATTCAAGCCCATTGGAAAGCCATCAGAATGGGTACTCTTCCTGGCTTTTCAGTCTCTTCTCAAGATTGTGCTTCTTTAATAATTCTTTTACATCGTCAGCGCTCATTCTATAGTACGCTTGCGATGACTTTGCCAGCCCGTCCGCAAGAAACGCGACAGCCACGGCAGCATGCGATATGTAGTCTTTATCAACTTTGTCAAACGTATCACCAAAATCGTGATAGTGTGCCGTCATTTCAGGGGTCAAACCTCCCATGGGGGTTATCACTGGAATACCCGAGAACATGAAATACATGTGATCACTGTTGGTCCAGGCCGTGCTTGAATACCCGGAGAGATTAAAACTTCCCGAGCCTGAAACTATTTCAGATATGGCTTTTTTTAGAGTGTCGAAACCCATAACATTAAAACCACTTACCTTGCCTGGCATGTCAAGGTTGATCATCACGAAAATTGAGTCGTCTTTATGGGCTTCGACGTATTTTTTTGAACCCCACAAACCTGATTCTTCACCGTTGAACCAGACGAACTCGATGGTTCTTTCCGGCTTTATTCCAAAATGTTTAAGAAGAAGAGCGGCTTCAAAGATAACCGCGCTCCCCTGTCCGTTGTCAACGGCACCATCACCAAGATCCCAACTGTCAAAATGCGCGCCGATTACAATTTTCTCTTTTTTCATCCCCTCGATCCTGGTTACGAGGTTGGGTGATTTAATAGTCTCAACTTTTGAAGTTGAAACAATGTCAAAGACAACTTTTGTGCCCGCTTTCAAAAGTCGTCTTAATTTGCTCCCCTCTTCAAATGTCAGAGTAAAAGCCGGAATCTTCAGAGGAGTGCCCTTGAAGTTTCCGACACCACATAAAACTTTGCCATTTGGTGACTCATTTACAAAAAGACATGCCGCCGCGCCCTTTACGGATGCTGCTTTAATCACTTCCGCTCTTAATCTCTCAGGCTTTCCCGAAGGGGTTTTCTGATCAACCAGAATTACCTTTCCCTTCACATCGATTGTATCGAAGTCATCATCGTATCCTGAGTTCACATAAATGGCTTCCACACCTTTCAAATTCGCGGGTGAAACCCATGAAAGCGCGAAAGCACGGAGCCTCTTCTCAAATGGAAGTTTCATCACTACTTCATCATTTCCTCTGAACCATGCCGGTGAAGTGAAATACTCACGGTAAGGTTTCAGTCCATTTTCTTCAAGCCGGCGGGTGAGAATTTCAAGCGCTTTCTCCATTCCGGGTGAACCCATCATTCTACCTCCGGCATTGTCGCACACCTCTCTCAGCATTTCATACCCCTGGTTAGTGGTTAATGCCTTCCCGGTCAGTTTTTCGATGAAACTTTGCGGGAAAACCGAAAATGAAATAGTGACAGCAAACAATAGAAGATATTTCTTCATTTTAGAACTCGATGTAAACAAATGGAAGTGTTGAGGTTCCGAGAACCTGGTAAACAAAAAAGATAACAACCACAAAAGAGATGGCTTTCACGCTCCAGTGTGTGGCTGCGAATTTTACGAACAAGGTTTTATAAACACGCTCTGGTATGAAGGCCAAAACGAGTCCGCCAACCATTACGATAAATGGCATCAGGTAATAACCCATCCATTTCTCGACATGAGCAGGATTGAATCCTGAAAAAAGTTTTGAAAGGAAGACACCCGCGCTCTCGAGAGACGGGGCTTTAAATATTATGAAAGAGAGTGCAATTACATGAAACGTAACAACTATCTCAAACATTCTGAAAAGTCGCTCATTTATCACAGCTACGATCTTTTTCCGTGTATTTCTGAAGATCGTGTCAAAAACAATGCACACTCCATGTATCAGCCCCCAAACGATGAAGGTAAGATTGGCACCATGCCACAATCCAGAGATGAGAAATGTTACAATTATTGAGATGTGAATACCGAAAATTCCAATCCGGCGGAGTGAAAAACTAAGCGGATTAAAGATGTTTTCACTAAGGAATGTATAAAGGGTGATGTGCCACCTGCGCCAAAATTCAGAGACTGAATTCGCGAGAAATGGTTTGCGGAAGTTCTCCTCCACTTCGAATCCAAACAGGTAAGCCATTCCTCTTACAATATCCGTGTAACCGGAAAAATCAAAGTAAATCTGAAGAAAGGCACCATATCCCGCCATAAGGCACTCAAATGAAGTAAACAGGTCGGGATTCTCAAACACCCTGTCGACGAAATTCAGGGCGATAAAATCGGCGATCAAAACCTTCTTCAAAGTCCCGGTTATCAGAAGAAAGAACCCTTTGCTCACGTTCTCACGTGTGATACTCGTGGGCGCATTGAACTGAGGTAAAAGGTTTGACGCCTTGCTTATGGGACCGGCAACTATCGTAGGGAAAAACGAGAGATACAACAGGTAAGTGAGAAGATTACCTTCCGGCTCTTCTATCTCCTCCCGGTACAAAGCGAGGATGTAACCAAGCGATTTAAAGATAAAATAGGAAATTCCCACCGGGGTGAGAATTTCCTTGGCAAAGTAAGAGAAAAACTGTGATGACTGGAACCCGAACTGATTCAGAATGAAAAAAGTGTATTTAAAATAAACCAGAATTCCAACGTTTGTCAGAACCGAAATTGCAAGAAATATCCGTTTCCGGTTAAGTGAACTCTCCTTCGCGATCAACCTTCCCATGAAAAAATCAACGGTTCCCACCAAAAGGAGTATCCAAATGTATTCACCGGATATCTTGTAGTAAAAATAAAGGCTGAAAAACAGTAATAATCCGTTTCTCACTTTTATGTTCCCGGAAAGCGCCGTGAAAAGCAGATAAAGTACAGAGAACAGAAAGAAAAAAAGTACAGAATTAAAAAGAAGGGGGTTTCCCGGGTTGTACTTTAAAAGCTCTAATATTTCCAATTACTCTGCTCACTTCTTTTTTGCCGGTTTCTGTTGAGT
The DNA here is from genome assembly GCA_023433685.1 of Bacteroidota bacterium. Classification (GTDB taxonomy): domain Bacteria; phylum Bacteroidota; class Ignavibacteria; order Ignavibacteriales; family Ignavibacteriaceae; genus UTCHB3. The sequence continues at coordinate 818 of JAEYUD010000172.1, read as the reverse complement.
CTTTGTTGCCGGTTTCGTGGTTTGTTTAGTGGTTGTCTTGGGCTGAGTTGTGCCGGTTTTCTGTTTAACAATAGGTTTCGTATTTTTTGTGGTACTTCCCTGCTTAACAGTGGTTTTTTGGGTATTCCCGGTCTTCGCTTTTACTGTCGGTTTGTTTGTCGACTTGTTTGCGTTATAGTTTGTGCCATACTTCGTAGTGGTTTTGTAAGTTGCAGTGTTTGTTTTAGCCGGTATTTTTAATTTTTGTCCCGGCCGTATGTTATCACTCTTAACTCCGTTCGCCGCTTTTAACTGATTTACCGGGATCCCCGTCCGCTGCGAGATACCGTACCAGGTATCACCGTTTCTCACACTGTAATCAGTTACCTTGGGAGCAGGAGGCGTGTAATTTCTGCTGTTATTGTTGGCATAATTTTTCCCATAGTATGCGTTTCTACCGGAGTAACTGGTGACATTGGTTCCCTGATAACCGTTAGCAGTTGTCCGGGGAGTGGTTGCCACAGGCTGGTTTTTTACAGACTTGACATAAATCTTAAGTTCTTGATTGATCGCCAGGGCGCCATAAAAATTGTTCCATTCCCTGATATCACCTATCTCAACATTGTATAACTTGGCGATCGATCTTATCGATTCTCCACCCAGAACTTTATGAAGCTTGTAAGCCCCTCTATCATCTTTAAGGGTGGAAGTGTTGTTTCCGCCATTTATCACGGTGGTATTTGAAGCGGAGAGACTTTGAGCTTCGTTATTATCAACGTATATGGCAAGGTTATCAGGTATTTTGCCTTCGAGATCCTTGTTGTTCAATACAAGTGTTT
>JAEYUD010000119.1 GCA_023433685.1 Bacteroidota bacterium | reverse complement strand
CCTGATAACCGCGTTATCGGGACTTCTTTATTTTAAGTACTCTTCAGGAGATCATAAACTCCGGACTTTCTTTCTGAATGTGGCGATTCTTCTCGCTGTTCCACCTTTCCTCTTCCTGATCGCACACATCGTCCGGGGTGATTGCAGTTTTATAAGCGGTCTCAAATATTATCTGCTTTTCACTGTAACCGCTCCGGTGGCAGGCACTGCCATCGCCTCGGTGGTACTACTGACGGGAATCAAACTGAAGAGAACCATATTTTTCATACTCTTCCTCCTCCTCCTCTTCAATTGGGTAATCGATTTTTACCTCTACCCACAGTTCTACCTCTTCAACGCTATCTTCACATACTATCCGGGGGTGATATATGACGAATTCATCCCGGTTACAGAGAAAATTATATTCTACCGCTTTGGCATCATTATATTTTCGATGGCTATCGTTCTTCTTGAGCAGAAACTTCGTAATGATCCGGTGATGAAAAGGATGTGGTGGGGGCTCGGTATTCTCGCCGGAGTGCCCCTTCTCTCACTTCCTGTTTCCACCGCCGCCGGACTTGTAACCCTTAAGGCGGAAATGACAAGTGATTTCAGGGACAGCATTGTCACGGCCCATTTTTTCATACTTTCAGAAGAAAAACTTTCTCCCACTGAACGGTATCTTGTGGCAGTTACTCACGAGATATACTACACCCAACTCTCGGAATTCTACGGAATCGAACCGAAAAGAGTTCTGGAATCGATCATTTTCAAAGACAGTGGATCGAAAAAGAGGAGGCTGGGGGTTGAGAATGCCGATGTGGCGAAGCCATGGCTCGGTGTGGCGTTTACCACAAGAGGGAATCTTGATCAGAGCCTGAAACATGAGTTGGCTCATCTCTTTACCGCGGAGTTCGGATGGGGCCCATTCAAGGTGGCAAACGGATTTGATCCCGCACTGATCGAGGGCGCGGCAACCGCGGGTGATGGTTTTGTGGGGGGATATGATATTGACGGATTTATGGCAGGAGTTCAAACCTCTAAATACAAGGTTGATCCCTTTTCAGTTTTCCCCGGATTTGGATTTTTCGACGCTAACCCCACGCTCGCGTACGCCTTGAGTGGTTCGATATCCCGGTATCTTGTTGAGAAGGAGGGAAACACTAAATTCAGACTGTATCATAAGAGTGGTGACCTGCCGGGTACATACGGCAAACCTGCAGAAGAGATTATAAAAGGGTGGGAGAGCTATATATCCGGGGTAAAAAGCACAATTACACCCCAGGAACTTGATCTGTATCTTGAGAGACAACCACTGATCAGGAAAACCTGTCCAAGGTATCTCGCGGAACTGATGAATGAAGCTGTTTCACTTTATCAGGATAAAAAATACAACGAGGCTCTCGGGATATATGATGAAATTCTCTCTTCAAACGATTCGTTCGAGGCCTTCACGGGTAAGATCGCGTCTCTTGTATTGTTGAACAAGTCCGGTGACGCTTTAAAAGCTTTGAAGACATTTGACTTGAAAGGTAAGAACCACGCCACCCTGGGGAGGGTGAACCTGTTGAAATACCGTGTAGCGATTCTCGCCGGCGACACTTCCACCGCCAGCGAGGCTGAATACTGGTTCGAAAAAGGCAATACCCCCTCAGTATTTACAGGTACCCATCGTTTCGTAAAGTTTATTCTGAGTCACCGGATCAACCCCTTCGTTTATAACACCTTACCCGCTGTGGAGCGGTTGAAAATAATGCTCGATCTTGTCTCGAAAACAGGTGAACCGGCAGCGTATGAAGAAATTACTGATATTTGTTTCCGGTTGCTGTTACCTTTTCCACAGGTTAGCTATCTAAATGGGTACGAAGAGAAACTCTCTCCCGCGGGTAAACTGAAACTTTGCACACTTCTTGCCCGGGCAAACGATCCGGATGCAGTAGCGCGGATACTGAAGGGAATTGATCAAAAAGAACTCCCTTCACCCAGGGATAGGTTAAAATATCGTATATTTAAGGCTGTATTTGAAAAATAAACCGGACATAAAATTTGCTCATTGAAAGAACTGACGCTGAAACAGTGGTTAAAGAGAATCTCGAAAAGCTCCCTTTCATCTCTGAAGCGATGAAACTTGGCGACGAGAGGGGCGAACAGGTCTTTGTAGTCGGCGGATATATCAGGGATCTGATCCTTGGTGTGGGCAAGAAAGATATTGATATACTTGTGGTGGGCGATGGAACCGCTTACGCTGAAGAACTGGGGCGCAGGCTGGGTGTTGATGATGTGCTGGTTTACGGAAATTTCGGAACAGCTAATTTCCATTACGGCGACTTTGACATAGAGTTTGTCGCTGCCCGCAAGGAAAGTTACACCCCTGAAAGCAGAAATCCATTAGTTGAACCCTCAACTTTTGAAGATGACATCTCCCGGAGGGATTTCACCGTTAATGCCCTCGCTGCCTCAATAAACAGCGGGAATTTTGGTGAACTGTTAGACCTTTACAACGGACTTGACGATATTAACGCGGGTGTGATCCGCACTCCGCTTGAGCCCGATACCACTTTTGATGACGATCCTCTCCGGATCATGCGTGCCATCAGGTTCGCGTCACGGTTCGGATTCACTATTGAGGAGGAGACACTTAACGCGATCATCAGGAAGGCACCACGTCTCTCGATCATCTCCCGTGAAAGGATAACGGACGAGTTCCTCAAGGTACTCGCGTCTGACCGTCCCGGGATGGGTTTGAGGCTCATGTATGAGACAGGTGTAATGAAAGAGATTTTCCCCGAGGTTCACAACCTTGGCGGGGTTGAACAGGTGAATGAATATCACCATAAAGATGTCTTCTACCACACTTGTGAAGTGGTTGATAACATCTCCCGTTTCACAAATGATGTCTGGTTAAGGTTCGCGGCTCTCGTTCACGATATAGCCAAGCCACACACCAAAAGGTTTGTTGATGGAACCGGCTGGACTTTCCACGGTCACGAAGAGCTCGGTTCAAAACTGATGAGGGGGATATTCCAGAGAATGAAATTCCCGTTCGCGAAAATCGGCTACGTTAAAAAACTTGTAAGACTTCACTTGAGACCTGTAGCCCTTTCAAAAGAAGAGGTTACCGATTCAGCCATCCGTCGTCTGATAGTGGAAGCAGGTGAAGACCTTGATGATCTCATAACGCTTTGCCGGGCTGACATTACCAGCAAGAATGAGAACAAGGTGCGCTACATCCTGAAAAATTACGAGAGGGTTATGGCACGCGTTCTCGAAGTTAGAGAGAAAGACGCGCTTAGGGCTTTTCAGTCTCCCGTCAGGGGTGATGAAATAATGACTGCTTTCGGTCTCAAGCCCGGTAAGCAGGTTGGTATAATAAAATCGGCTATTGAGGAAGCAATTCTTGAAGGAACAATTCCCAACGAATATGACGCGGCGTTCAAATATATGATGGAAGTGGCGCCCGCGTTAATTGATCAAGGAAACAAAGGGTAAAATTACGGTTTTGTTCCACCGTTCATAAAACAATATTGCCGTTCGTAAACTAATTTTTTATCTGTAACGCCGTTTCAATAATTTGGGACAGTGATTACAAAAAATAGACAAAAATCAAGCCGGAGTGACTAATGACAAAATTCTTTGCAGCATTTTTTGCGGTTATTCTCTTTCTGAATGTAAATGCACAGGAGAAGAAATTACTGACAATTGAAGAAGCCATCCGACTTGGCTTCCGAAACAACCCGACGGTTCAAAAGTCGAAAAACGCGGTTGAAAGCTCGAAAAGCAATCTGCTTTCTGCGAGAAGCGACCTCTACCCCACCATTTCAGGAAATGCTTCCTGGGACTGGTCGAGAACCGATTTCAAAGCGGGCGATTTCGATCTTAAAAGCGAAAGCAGAAGCTGGGGTCTCGGCATCAGCTCTTCTTATACCGTTTTCGACGGCTTCGCCAAGTATACCAACATGGCGATGAAGACGAGGGATATCGAGGGAGCCAGACTAAATCTGAGAAGACTACAACAGGATATAGTCTATCAGACGATCACCCTTTATTATCGCGTTCTCAACCTTCAGGAGCTACTCAAAGTACGCCAGGAAAACCTTGACTGGAACAGGGAGAACCTGAAAGTCATCCAGGCAAAGGTCGATGTTGGCGCGGGAATTCTTACAGATGTGAGAAAACAGGAAGTGAATGTTGGTCAGGCCGAGTATGACCTCCTCCAGACCGAACAAAGCCTAAACAACGCCAAACAGCAGATATATTATTACCTCGGACTTGATGTAACAGAGAATTATGAGTTTGCTGATGGTGTTAAAATGCTGACAGAACTTAAAAAAGACACCATAAAAGGTGACAACTGGTACGATGTGCCTCTTGATGACCTGGTGGCCGAAGCGCTTAAGAAAAGAGCCGACGTTAAAAAGGCTGAACTCGACCTTAAAAACGCTGAATCAGGCGTGGAAATTGCCGGCAGCGCGAATATGCCTACAATTACCAACAACCTTTCTTACAGTCTGGGTGGACAGACACCCTGGAACATTTTTGATAACCGCACCATCAGATTCGGTTTTAACCTGAACATTCCGATATTCACCGGTTACTCGATAACTGCCAATGAACAACTGGCAAAAATTCAGGTGAAAACCAGACAGATTGAGCTTACCGACCTGCAAAAGGCGATAAAGCGTGATCTTCTTCAGTCGTACCTTGAAATAAAGACGGCTGAAAAGAAGATTGATGTAGGTAGAAAAAGCATCGTAAGTGCAGAAGCAAGCAGAGCGCTCGAAGAGGCAAGATATAAAGTTGGTTCAAACACACTGATCAACCTTCAGCTTGCAAACACCGACCTCGTCAGGGTGCAGGTTGACTATGTTAATTCACTGTTCGACCTTATCATCCTCGAAGAGCAGTTGAAATATGATCTCGGATCGATCAATACAGAAAATTTTGAATAGAATTCCTTAATTCCGGAGAATAAGATGGCTCAGAAGAAGCGATCAAAAAAGTTGATAGTTTTTGGTGTCCTTTTCGTCCTGCTCGCTGTTATTGTGGGTCTGGTCATAATGAAAGGATCGAAGGAAGAAATAATCACCGTGCAGACTGAAAAGGTGACCACAAGATCGGTGACCCAGACAGTGACCGCGACCGGTAAAATAGAAGCCGAGTTCAAGGTAGTGATAACACCTGAGGTAACCGGTGAGATCATCGAACTCGCCGTGAAAGATGGTGATGCCGCGAAACAGGGTCAGCTGCTTTTCAGGATCAAATCTGACATTTACGCTTCCCAGCTCGAGAAAGCTGAAGCAAGTCTTGAATCAGCCAAAGCCCTTAAAACTCAGCGTGAAGCCGAACTCTCGAGGCTTCAACTTGATCTTAACAGAACAGAGGAGCTCTTCAAGAAGGGGATGGCGAGTCAGGCTGACTATGACATGCTGAAAGCCCAGTGGCTTCAGGCAAAAGCGGCTCTTGACGGTGCCAATGCCAACATTATGCAGAACCTTGCTGCCGTGCGTGAAGCACGTGAACAGCTTGCCAAAACCACCATTTCATCACCTCTCAGCGGAACGGTTACCAAACTGAACGTTGAAAAAGGTGAAAGGGTGCTCGGAAGCGGTTTCAGCCAGGGTACGAACGTGATGACGATCTCCGACCTTAAAAACATGGAAGCCATTGTTGACGTCGATGAAAATGACATCGTGAATGTAAAACTTGGTGATACTGCCAGAATTAAAGTTGACGCTTACGGTGACAAAGAGTTTATCGGGCTCGTTTCAGAGATATCAAACAGCGCGAAAACCACCGGAACCGGAACCCAGGAACAGGTGGTCAACTTCGAAGTTAAGATCAAGATTCAGGATACTGAATCCAATCTGAGACCCGGAATGTCATGCAATGCCGTGATCGAAACTGAAACCGTCGGAAGTGTTCTTACAGTGCCGATACAGTCAGTGACAGCAAAGGTTGACGATTCGAAAATGGAAGCACCGCCACAGGAAGGTGAAGCTGTTAACAAGAAGAAACAGAATGTAAAGAAGGACAAACCTGCTGAGATGGTCTTCGTGGTTGAAGGCGGCAAGGTAAAAGAAGTACCCGTTACCAGCGGTATCAGTGACGACAACTTCATAGTCATAAAAACCGGCCTGAAAGCAGGTCAGGAAGTGGTCAGCGGTCCATACCGTGCAATCTCAAGAGAACTTAAAAACGACATGCTCGTAAAAATTGACAACGGCGGTGGCCCTGCTCATGGCGGCGAAAAGAAAGAGTAAACCGGGTTTACGATGAATATCATAACTATTGAAAACATAAAAAAGTTCTATAAGATCGGCACTCAGGAAGTGCGGGCTCTCGTGGATGTCTCCCTTAGGATCGATGCCAACGAATACGTGGCGATCATGGGCCCCTCCGGCTCGGGAAAGTCGACCCTGATGAACATGCTCGGCTGCCTTGACACACCTTCCGGTGGACGGTATGAGTTCAAAGGGAACAACGTCAGTCAGATGTCTGACAATGAGCTCGCTGAGATCAGGAACAAGGAGATCGGGTTTGTCTTCCAGACCTTTAACCTCCTTTCCCGCAGCAATTCGCTTCATAACGTTGAACTTCCGCTGATCTATGCCGGAGTTCCCAAACAAGAAAGACGTGAAAGGGCGACCCAGGCTCTTACAAGCGTGGGGCTTGGCGACAGAATTCATCACAAGCCAAACGAACTCTCCGGAGGTCAGAGGCAGAGGGTGGCAATAGCACGGGCGCTGGCTACAAATCCTGCTATCATTCTCGCGGATGAGCCAACGGGTAATCTCGACTCCCGTACGGGTGAAGAGATCATGGCGCTTTTCCATGAAATTCACGCGCGCGGCAACACCATCATCCTCGTAACGCACGAAGATGATATTGCCCGGCATGCCCAGAGGATAATCAGGCTTAAAGACGGTCTGGTTGAGAGCGACAAAAAAGTGGTTAACCGGATAATTCCGGAACCGGGCAAATACCAACATGTTAACGGAATCGAAACAGAGTGAACACGTTTTTCTATGAACTGAAAGAAGGTTTGATCATCGCCTTCACAGCTGTGAAAGCGAACAAGGTCAGAACGTTGCTTACCACGCTCGGTATTGTTATTGGTGTAACATCCGTGGTTCTCATGTCAACCGCCATCAAAGGAATCGATGGCGCGTTCCAGCGCGGTATCAGCTCGCTTGGCTCCGATGTATTACACATCGACAAGTGGGAGTGGTTCAGTAATGTCGACTGGTGGAAGATCAGGAAGCGCCCCAATATAACAATAGAAGACTACGAGAAATATAAACGTCTCGCGAAACTTCCTGTGGCGGTGGCACCAACCATCTGGTCGAATGAAACCATCAAGAAGGATGAACTTTCGATGGAGAATATCTTCGTTTCAGGTTCGACTTCTGAATATCTTGCCACCACGAACTTCACTTTCAAGTCGGGAAGATTTTATTCAGATGTGGAGAGCAAAGGTTCCAGATATGTAGCCGTTCTTGGTTCCGAGGTTGAGAAAAATCTTTTCCCGAAGGGAAACAGTCTCGGAAATACGATCAAGATCGGTGGACTCGATTTCAAAATTGTAGGC
>JAEYUD010000105.1 GCA_023433685.1 Bacteroidota bacterium | reverse complement strand
CCCCCTTAACCGTCTTGATCAGAATTGCATGTTGCTGCGAAATCCCGGCATCCGGCGCTATTGTAAAACTCAGCTGCCCGGAAACCGCCGCGGTATCCATCGAAGCGAGGTTCTGAAGTGTCGCTGCCCCGGTGGTCACAGTGATCGAGGATGAGAGTGTCTGAAGTTCAACTGCCACATCGTTCGCGGCTGAGAGCCCCCGATTCTTGAAAACCGGTTTCATTGTTACAGTTTCGCCGGGGTTGAAGTATTGCCTGTCATACCGTGGGGCAAAAAGTGAAACATACTCGCCTGCCACCCACGATTTGAACAAAAGCGGCCGCAAATTCCCCTGAACGAGAGGGAATATCCTGTTTTGCGGGGGCCAGAAGCCGTCTGACAAACTTCCGATCTCAAAAGTGTAACCGAAGGCTTTCGGTTTCGTTGTTTGCTCGCCATAGAACCAGTCGCGGGAGCTCCCGTTCGAATTGTAACCAAGTATTGTGCCGCCATTTCCATATTCATAACCATTGAACGGCGCCATGTACGCGCAGAAGTCATCATAGATCACGTTATCCGGGGTGGTGGCATTAATATAACCCCAGGGGTAAAGCATCGCGTTCTGGTAAGAGTGGAAATTGATGTAAGTCTTTATTTGTTTGGTGTTTACGAAATCACGATAACCGGCAAGCTCCGGTTCAGAGAAGGCGGATGGACCACGGTAGTCTTCATCGGGTGGGTTGGGGCTTGAGCCCGAGTTGTCGTAACCCCACATGTAACCGAAGTTCCGGTTGAGGTCAACACCATAGTAGCCGTTGCCGCTGTTTCTGCGGTTTTTTCGCCACATGCCGCCGCCGCCCGGGTTTGTGGAACGGTTGTACTCATAACCGTCGGGGTTCAAAACAGGCACAAAGTATATCTCCCGATTGTTAACGAGGTATGTAACCTCGGGGTTTGTGCCATAGTTCTCACAGAGATAGTACATGTAGTAAATCACCGTCATCATCGAAATCGGTTCGCGGGCATGGATCAGTCCGTCGAAGAGAGCCTGCGGTTCAGCCTCGTTCTGATTGGGATTGTCACTTATCTTTACCGCCCAAATCGGTCGACCGTTCTCCGTGGTTCCCACCTGAAATTTTGGAGAAACAATATTTGGGAACCGGGCGTACATTGAGTCGAGCTGATTGATCGCCTCGCTGAAAGTGTAAAAGCCACCCATTGAGCCGAAACCGAAACCTTCCACTCCGAATTGCTGCTTGCTCTGCTGAATAACTTCTGCCCTTTCGTCAGGATTAAGCACAGGAAGTGTGGCGTAGTACTTGTGCCAGTCGTCGATCACCACTTCATAAGGCAAGCCGAGGGTCTTAAGCTTTTCGAAATCATCTCTGCTTACGAACAAGCTCACCGATCCGTCTTTCTCCGGGTACGCCTCATCGAGTGCCACGGAGAGCTGCTCCAACCGGGTGAAACCATCGGTGGCAGCGGGGAATATCTTTACTTTTTTCCAGATATCCTGGGGGAAGAGAATGGTAACGGCAAGCAATGCCAGAACAACGGCTTTTTTCATTCGCTTTACTTCGAAATTAATTGTAAATCAAGGGCATTAAATTCGTTAAAAGTGGTGAATGTCACAAACAGTAACCGGCATTTCCCATTGAATACTTTATTTTTTTTGCTTCCTTTGCCATTCGATTGTAATTTTTTAGTTTTGCATCACAAATTCATCAACATCAAGGAAAACAATGCGCGGAACCCTCGCCTTATCGATACTTTCTCTCTTTTTACTTGCCGGCTGCTCAAAGGATGACAGCAATCCTGTTAATCCTCAACCTGAAACCCCGTCACCATACGCGGCTTCGTGGAAGGATTCTGTAATGTCCGGCAGTGGACTTGAATATGCCATCATAACCTACACCGGAAGCGGTACGAACGCGACACTGGCCGGTCCGGGGTCCCTGATATTCAGAAAGTCAGGCACTTCCACCACAACCATCACACGTAATCTTAACCCGATGGGTCTTGTAAGAAACGACTCCCTCATCCTCACCTTCAGTTCATCAAACGATGACGAATGGCAGTTCAAAGGTAAGTTAAACTCAACCACCGGGAGAGTTGACGGCGAGCTTAAAATGAGGTTCAAGAACTATCCGTTCGTGGCGGATACCGTCCACAGAATGAACATGTCGCTTAAAAAGCAATAAAAGCTTCGAAAATGAACCAAAACCCCGGAGGCATCACTTCGGGGTTTTTTATTTTTAAAGTAATGGGTATATTTGAAGTCTTGATTAGAACCTTGAACATCAGCCTATGAAAAAGAAACACTTACTCCCTTTTATACTTCTCCTCTGCTTTACAGCGACCGCGCAGACTAACTTCCTGAACTTCCTCACTTATGTAAACTCGATCGAGGATCCCGTGAGGAAAACTGCGGTTGCCGACAGTTTTGTTAACGCCAACCGTGCAACGGGAATCCCCCTGCGGGAGGGGAACATGGCGGTTTTCCTTTATAACAGCAACGCTAACTACATACAAGTGGCGGGTGATTTTACATCATGGGCAACCTCGGTTACCATGTCGAGGATCAGCAACACGAACCTCTTCTATTACTTCCGCTCTTTTGAGATGAACGCGAGGGTCGACTATAAATTGGTGGTGAACGGCAGTAACTGGATACTCGATCCGCTTAACCCAAGGGTCTGCCCCGGTGGGTACGGACCAAATTCAGAGCTCGCCATGCCGGGTTACGTGCAACCCTGGGAGATAGTCCGCGGTCCAAACCTCCCCGCTGGAACCGTGCTTGCCTTTAATTTCGCAAGCAGCAACACCAACTCCACATTTGCTTACTATGTTTATCTTCCGCCGGGATATGACTCGACCTCAACCAGGCGGTACCCCGTGGTTTACTTCCACGATGGATCAGAATACCTCTCGCTCGCGCAGGCGGCTACAATTCTGGATAATGCTATAGACAGTAACAAGATAGAACCTGTTATCGGCGTTTTCGTGAAGCCAAACAACCGGAACGACGAGTACGCCGGCCCGCTCCGGAATGCCTACGCCGCGTTTTTCGCGCAGGAATTGGTGCCGTTTATTGACGCGAACTACAAAACGATTCCCGATAAGTACAAGCGTTTGGTGCTCGGCGACTCATACGGCGGCAACATTTCAGCCATTATCAGCTGGAACTACCCGGGGGTTTTCGCCAATTGCGGACTCCACTCGGCGGCTTTTCAACCGAATAATTATGAGATATTTAACGCCATAATGAACGGCGCGAGGAAAGATATCAAGTATTTTTCGATCTGGGGCACTTATGAGCCGCTCTTTACGATCATGAGGAGCTTCAGGGACACCCTGACCTCGAGAGGCTACACGATCACAACCCATGAGTACCCCGAGGGGCACAGTTGGGGGCTTTGGCGCGCGAATATTATGAACATGATCGCTTGGTTCTTCCCGGGTGGACCGGTCTCGGCTAAAGAGCATTCGGAAATGCCAAGAGAGTTCAAACTGATGCAGAATAATCCGAATCCGTTCAACCCCGAAACGAGAATCTCTTTTACCCTGCCGAAATCTGGCAAAACCACTCTTATTGTCTATGACCTGAACGGACTTTCGGTTGCCATCCTCCTCGACCGTGACCTGGCCGCCGGCTATCACTCGATCGATTTCAGACCGCAAGGCCTCCCGTCTGGTATCTATCTCGCCCGCCTCACCAGCGGAAAACTTTCGAATACAATTAAGATGGTGTACCTGAAGTAAGTGTGAACTGTGAACTGTGAACTGTGAAGTTTTAGTGTGGAGTGTGGAGTTTTTAGCACGCGGATACACGCAGATTTGACGGATTTACGCGGAAATATCTTTAAAATCTCTGCGTGTATCTGTCTAATCCGTGTGTATCTGCGTCATCCGCTTCGCCGCGGCGAAATCCCTGGTCTATTCCCCTCTACACTCCACACTCTACACTCTACCCCCCACCCCAAACACCATACCCCAAACACACACACCCCTAAGCTAAACCCAAATCAAACGCGGAGAGCACCGCGTCAAGCACCATTTGGGTTGAGATGAGGTCCATGCAGTTAGGATTAAAATCGCACGATGGTTTATAGCAGACTAAGCAATCCATCTTAGGATAGATCTTTGTTATCCTGCCGTAATCTTCAATTTCGTAATATGAAGTCGGACCGAAAAGGCAGATCACCCGTTTCCTCAGGGCGGTGGCGGCATGAAGTGCCATGGTATCGCCAGTGATAACCACATGCGGAATATCCATAAGGGCGAAGAACTGACGCAAGTTGTTGTTTGTGCCTGTGGAGAGAAGCGAGGGGAACCGCTCAAGAAGTTCGTTTATCCTGGTCTCTTCCTCTTTTCCGCCGTAAAGGAGAATCTGGATATCGGGCACCACCTGATAGAGGAATCTGATAAGCTCAACAAATCCTTCCATCCGCCACTGTTTAAGTTGCCAGCGACCCGAGGCACCCACGTTGATGCCGAGGATGAATTTCTTGCCTGAAAGTCCGTTGGCTTCTATAAAGCGGTCACGGAAATCAAGCTCTTCAGGAGTGAGTCTAACCTGTATCTCCCCTTTTTCATAGTGGAGATTGGCAATTTCGTGGATTATCTGCTGATAAGTCTTTTTATTAGCTTTCTTCAGATGATCAAAGGCACCCATCTCGAACCATTCTTCTGCCTGGGGGGTGGCAGGTATCACCTTCCCGGTGGCACCGGTTATGAAGCCGTACTTCTGAAAAGCGTTTATCATCGAAGCAAGCGGCGCGCTTTGAGGTGAAGCGTCAGGGTGGATGAGAATATCGTAGTAAAGTGCCGCTACCCGCACCACTTCCGCGGTATCTTCAAACGCGACTACATGATCCACGAGATCAATATTCTCGAAAACGGGTACAGCGTTCCTTTTGGTGATCCACGTGATGTGGCTTTTCGGGAGGCTCTTTTTGATCGCGGGAAGTACAGCAGTTGTCCGCAGCACATCGCCGAGGGCATCAAGCTTAATAATGATGATCGAGTTTTCTGGCCGGTCACCGCACACAGGCGAATAATCGGAGCAATTATCGCAGACTCGCCCTTCAAGCTTGTTGAATTTGCATGGCCTGTCGCCCGGAAAGTGGGCGCAATCGGGTTTCAGTATCATCTGCCTGCCTCTTCAATTATCTGTTTGAACAGCGCGGGCATTTGGTTAAAGCCGTTTGCCGACACTTTTTCTGAAATGTAGCCTTTGAAGTCGAACTTCCCTCTTGCTTCGAAGAATTTCATAACGCCTTCGGCTATCGCTTCGGGTGATTCAGGTTCGATAACATAACCCGACTTCCCTTCGTCGACAAATTCCGCGAGTCCACCAACGCGCGTGACCAGTACCGGCTTCAGGAAACCGTAAGCGACATTTAGTATGCCTGACTGTGTACCGCTCCTGTAGGGAAGGATCACAAGATCGGCCGGCTCGTAATATTTATAAACCTCTTCGTTCGAGATGAACTTGTTGATCATGTAAACTGATGAACCGATATCGTGCTTTTTGATGATTTCGCTGTAAAAATCGAACTCATCGTAGAACTCGCCCGCCACTAATAGCTTGATCTGGGGGTCGCGTTTGATCAGTTCCGGCATCGCGTCCAGGAGGATATCGAGGCCCTTGTATTTTCTTATGTAGCCGAAAAAGAGGATTACTTTTGAGTCGCGGGGGAAACCGAAGGTGATCTTCGCCTCTTCGGAAGTGATCCCTTCCTGTGCGGTGTAACAGTCGTAAACAGGGAGTTCGCTCCGGTAGATCTTGCGCTCGCCGGCAGTGTTCTTAAGTTCGTCTGCAACCTTGGCTGAAAGTGTGAGGAATGAGCCCGCGTTCCTCAGCCCGATCTTTGTGAGTGTATGATCTATGAAACTCCCCTCATGCGAGATATAATTCTCGGTGATGAAGAGTATCCTGTTGCCGTAGTGCTTTTTGATCTGACCCGATATCACCCTGTGGCATGGACCGAAGAATGGCTGCCACCAGTCGAAAACGACCAGATCAGCATCCTCGGCGACAATTCGCTTTGCCACGGAAACCCAGTTGAACGGATTGATCGAGTTGATCAGCCGCTCGTTCGGGGCTTTTTTAATGTTCTTCTCGCTTTTGTCGTACTGTGTCGTGCCCGGGAAGAGGATCGAGGGGTAAAGAAGCTTGTAGTTTATAACTTTTACTTCAAACTCATCTTTTAGAATATCATACAAACTTGACACGAACAGTGAGTTCCCGCCCCTGTATGGGTATGCCGGTCCGACCAATACTATTTTTTTTCTGCTCATTCTCAAAATTCAAAAATTGATCTGTAAATATAAGAAAGTGTGAACTGTGAACTGTGAACTGTGAAGTCTTGTATGAAGTTTGATGTTTGAAGTATGAATTCCTGAACAGAACACAGGAGGGCACTCAAGAGTTGTTTGAAGCACACACCTCTCAACTGTTGGTACTTCACAGTTCACAGTTCACAGTTCACACTTCAAAAAATCGATTTCAGCATATTGATCTGCTGAGAGAGGTGGCCATCGAAGGCTTCGCAGTTGAGGTAACGGATACCTTTCTGCTGGCAATAAACGGAGAGGGAGCCATCATCGGTGACGGAGGAGGCTGACTGTAAAACGACATTGATCCCTTTTGCTTTTAGGGCATCAAAATCGTCACGCTCAACCACAAAGTAAAAATCATTCGGTGAGGTGCCATTAACCCGGTGAACGTCTGCCGCGTCTTTTTCGTACGCGCCACCGGTGAGGTAGTCTTTTAATGAGTAGCCCCGCTTGTTGTTGTGTACCGCTATCACGGTATCGAACCGGGCGATCATCCCCGCGATGAGGGCGCCGAGCTCCCCTGTGGCTTTTTCAGCTTCGGGTGAGGTGCTTCCGTTTTTAATGAGGGTGGCTTTCACCCCCGCGGGAGTGAATATCCTGTTGGGGTCGAAGGTGTAAGTGCCCCCCTTTAGTTTAAAGGGAATCATGCGTGTTCCTTTCGCGCGGAGTTCGATCAGTGTGCCTCCAAATCGCGAGACAATTGAGTCGGCAGCCTCAACAGCAGTATTCTCATCATCGTGAAGGATTATAAAAACCTTCCCTTTCGCGTTGTCATAATTTCGCACACGGAATGATACTTCTGTGTCACCAACCCGGTGGGTTATCACCGTATCGGCAGGCGGTACAGGCACCACTTCCTGATCCTTCGCGGAACAGGAGGAGATAAGAAGGAGCGCGAAAAGGGTAAGAGCCCTCATCGATCTTGATGCTGCAACCCTGATGTTGATGAACCGCGGGGGAGTTTTTTCGGTCCGGTTAACTTTATTTGCGGTAAACACTTATGTCTCCAGATAGATCATTTCATCCTGATCGTCATAAACGAAAATCTCACCATACCTGCCCCAGTTCATCAGGATGTCGATCTGCTCCTCGGCATCTTCAGGTATAAACTCCAGCTCGAGAGCAGAGTGAAGAAGTGATCTCTCGATCCGGTGTTCCTCGGCGCGCTGAAGGAGGTTCAGCAGCCACTTGAAGATAGGAATGCGCTTAACACGTGAGGCGAAAATCTCTTTTCTTGTTGTGATCGATGCTTCCGCGTAAGTTTCACCGAGCGGTGTGATCGAAATGTCGCCCTGCTGAATGTTTACAAAGCCCAACAGCTCGGCAGCCTCGGTAATAACGAGGAGTTCATCGGAATCGAGACCAAACTCATCGGCAACCTTGTAAAGGTCGGCGTTTTTACCGGGGAGCTCTGCAAGCCCCTCAAGAAGTGAGGCGATGTTGGCGATCGGCACATCGGGGAGTTTTCTGGTGATACCCGGCTCACCGGGGGCGGTACCATACTCGAGGAACTCGGGCTGGGTCTGACCCGCGAGGAGCGAGTAAACCTGATCGACCAGGTGCTGAAACTCTATATTCTTTCTGTTCCGGGGGTGGGGCATCGAAATAAAAATCTCGTGGATGATGCGCCCCGGGTTTTTGTCCATAACCACTATCCTGTCAGCCATTAAAACGGCTTCCTCAATGTTGTGTGTGACGAGGAGAATCGCTTTTGTAGGCAGTTTTCCCTCGCTCCAGAGCTCAAGCAGCTCACCCCTTAAGCTTTCCGCGCTCATCACATCGAGGGCGGAGAAGGGTTCATCGAGGCAGAGGAGTTCAGGTTCGGCAACTATCGCCCGGGCAAAACCCGCTTTTTGGCGCATGCCGCCGGAAAGTTCACGGGGATATGCCATTTCGTAACCATCGAGACCGACCCGGTCGATCGCCTCAACCGCGCGGGCGGTTTTCATTTTCGAGGGAATATCCCTGTTGGCGAGCGCCATTTCAACATTTTCGATCACGTTAAACCACGGAAATAGGGCAAAGGTCTGAAAAACGATCGTCGCGTTTTTGTTCACCCCCTTGATCTGGTCACCTTTGTAGCGGACTTCTCCCGAAGAGGCTTGCTGTAGTCCGGTGATTATCCTCAACAGGGTGCTTTTACCGCAGCCGGAGGGCCCCACAAGGGCAACGAACTCACCCTCGTTAATTTTCAGATTGATATCTTTAAGCGCGGGAAATGTTTTGTCACCCTTGCCATAAACACGGTTCACTTTTTTGAGTTCGAGCAATGAGAGGTTTCTTGTCATCTTTCCATTTCCTAATCCATCTTAAATCTGTCTTCGGCAAGATTGTAGAGGCGTCGCCAGAACAACCGGTTGATCGATCCGACCGCGAGCACCATGAGAAGTGTTGATGCCAGAAGCACCGGGAAGTTTCCTTCAGCAGTCGCTTTTGCGATCGAAGCACCAATTCCCTCGGTTGCCAGGGTTTTTCCGTTAAATGTAACAAACTCCGCCACCACGCTCGCGTTCCAGGCACCACCTCCGGCAGCGATGGCTCCCGTGATAATATAAGGGAAAAGGGCGGGAAGTGTAAGGCTCTTCCACCTTTTGAAGCCGCCGAGTTGCAGAAGTTTTGACGTGTTTTTCAGGTCGGCGGGTATTGCCGATGCCCCCGCGATAATATTAAAAAGAAGGTACCATTGCGTGCCCATCAGCATCAAAAGTATTGAGGCGAGGTTTATTCCGAATGGGAGCGAAACGAGAAACATTAACACAACCGGGAAGAGGGCTGTAGCGGGAACCGCGGCAAAAATCTGGATTAATGGCTGAAGAAAGCGGGCAATTTTCCGGTTGTTGGCGATGAGCACCCCTACCGGGATGGTCCAGGCAAGAGCGATCAGCAAAGCGATCAGCACCCTTAAAAATGTGGCGAACACTCCGCCGATTATACCCATCCAGTCTTCAACCGTGATCTTCGCGAGCATGAACATACCGCCTGTCAGACTCGCGAGTATCGCCACAAGAAAGACCGCGAGCACCACCTTGCCCATGATACCACCCTTCTTCTCCTCCTCATGAGTTTCGATCTCTCCCGACCTCCGGTCGAGCGCGACATCAAGCCTGTTCACCAACGGGGTCAATACCTGATCGGTCAGTCGCGAGATAATGTTTGAGCCCGTAAGAACCGAGTAAAACCATGAGCGGGGTGGATCATCGGTTGACACCATTTCAAGCTTGAACTTTTCCGACCACGCGAGAAGGGGTCGCCACAGCAACTGGTCGAGAAGCACCACGATCAGAACGAGCGCCGCTATGCCTTGAAGTATCGCCGTATAGTCACCCTTGTCAGAAGCTTCATGGAGGAAGGAGCCCAGCCCGGGGAGGCGGAAATCCTTGTCACCAACGGTAAAAATTTCAGCTGCCATCAGAAAGAACAGTCCACCGGCCCAACTCATCATACTGTTCCAGATGAAGCTGATCATGCCGAACGGGAACTCGAGCCGGGTGAATCTCTGCCACTTGCTGAACCGGTTAACCGCGGCCGCCTCTTGAAGATCTTTTGGAATTGTGGTAAGCGACTGGTACCAGGCGAAGGTCATGTTCCATACCTGGGAAGTGAAGATAAGAACGATTGAGCCAAGCTCGACGGCAATTCCCTGCGGAAGTATCGCCCTGAGACTCAGTACCACCACCGGAAGAAAGGAGAGTATCGGCACACTCTGCAGAACATCAAGAACGGGAAGCATGTATTTTTCCGCCTTCTTGTTATATGCTGCCATCCGCCCGTAAACCAGGGTGAACCCCACCGAGAGGATGTACGCCGCCGTCATCCTCAGAAGTGAGAAAAAAGCATAGACAGGCAAGGCTTCTGGCGATGTTGAAATATTGGGCGCGGTAACATACTCCGGAGCGGTTGAGGCAAGCTCAACACCCGCGTAAAGGAGGGATATTAAACCCAAAAGTACAAAAAGATCAACTACACTGAATTTCCGCCGGCTGTCAAAAAAAAGATTGTAGAAAAAATCACGCATATTTACAGGTTTCCCGATCCCAAATTTAACCATATCACGCTTAGCATTTGAATTATTTTTCGCGGGGATATGGAGTTAGTGTGGAGTGTATAGTGTGGAGTGTATAGTGTGGAGTGTATAGTGTATAGTGTGGAGAAGATTTTGAAAGGTTACGCGAATTTTTAATTCACCACAGAGAACACAGAGAACGCAGAGGGGTTTTAGAGCAGGCGGATTTTTAATTCACCACAGAGAGCACAGAGAACGCAGAGGAGTTTTAGAGCAAGCGGATTTTTAATTCACCCTTCACTCCGTGGCGGTGAAATTCAAGGTCTATTCCCCTCCACACTCTACACTCTACACTCTACACTCTACACTCTTAATCTACCTTAAGACAATTTCATAAACCAGTTCATCGTTTCGGGGGTGGCGGGGTACGTAAGTTTGTACAGTTAATTTTTGAAAAAAGGAATTGAAAACAATGGCAAACACGATATTGCATAAGGCTGATACTCGCGGTGATGCCGACCACGGTTGGCTGCACAGCAGACACACATTCAGTTTCGCGAATTATTATGACCCCTCCCGGATGCACTTCGGCGCGCTTCGAGTACTGAACGATGATTATGTTGCGCCCGGCATGGGCTTCGGCACTCACCCGCATGATAATATGGAGATTATTTCGATCCCCCTCGAAGGAGATCTTGAGCATAAAGACAGTATGGGAAATGTAGCCGTGATCAGACACGGTGACATCCAGGTGATGAGCGCCGGCACAGGCATCAGACACAGCGAATACAACAAGAACGACGACCAGCCGGTGAAGTTCCTCCAGATCTGGGTGTTCCCAAACAAGAGGAATGTGACCCCGAGGTACGATCAGATAACGCTCAACACCGAAGACAGAAAAAACCGCTTCCAGCAGATAGTATCACCCAATCCGGATGACGAGGGTGTGTGGATACACCAGAACGCCTGGTTCCACATGGCCGATCTTGAGAAGGGCACCACACTCGACTATACCATCAAGTCACCGGGGAACGGCCTCTATGTTTTCGTACTCGCCGGCGATGTGGCGGTTGAGGGCCATGAATTGAACTCCCGTGACGGTTTCGGCATTTGGGAAGTAAACAAAGTGAATTTTTCAGCAACAGGCAACACTTCCCTCCTTCTGATGGAAGTACCGATGAATATTTAACGAATTAACAATAAAAAACGGAGAATAGTAAAATGGCAACTTCAAAATGGAACCTCGATCCTTCGCACTCAGAGATCGGCTTCAAAGTAAAACACATGATGTTCACCAATGTTTCGGGCAAGTTCAACGGTTTCGAAGCAACCGTAACCAACGAAGATGACAACTTCGAGACCTCGAAGATCTCCTTCTCGGCCGATGTCGCCACGATCGATACCAACAACACCGACAGGGACAACCACCTGAAGAGCGCTGACTTCTTCGAAGTGGAGAAATTCCCGAAACTTACATTCGTTTCAACCGGCGTTAAGAAAACCTCCGAAGGCAGCTTCGTTGTATCAGGCGACTTCACGATCAAAGATGTAACCAAGACCATCGACCTCGATGTGGAGTACAGCGGTCTGATGAAAGATCCCTGGGGCAACACCAGAACCGGCTTCGTGATCACAGGAAAGATCAACAGAAAAGACTTCGGTCTTACCTGGAACGCGGCCCTCGAGACCGGCGGCGTGCTCGTAGGCGAAGAAGTGAAGTTCAACATCGATGTGCAGCTCGTAAAAGGATAAGCACCGTCGGGATCAATAAGACCCTTTAGCACTTAAAGGCTGCTTTCTTAACTGAAGGCAGCCTTTTTTATTTACCGGAAGTCTATAAAATATTGCGAAAGTCTCTTTTCCGTAACTGAAATACCGAAAAAATCAGTAGTTTTGTAATGCGTGATGATCCATCACCGAATAGCGGACAAAGCCGCTTATTGTTCTTTCAATGAAACAGAGATGATAAAATGAGACCCTCTAATTCAATAAAAGCCGCGGGGATCGTCTTCGCGGTTAGCCTGTCATTCTTCGCCTCCTCCTGCTCAAGCAGCGGGGTTACGGGTCCTCAAGGCTACACTTCCAAAGTTGAGTCGATGGACCGGTTCCTCGACTCGATCATCCAGGTAACCAACATCCCCGGACTGGTGATCTCCTTCCGGGACAACACGACAGGTTTCACCTACACAAGAAGCAGGGGATTTTCCGATCTCGACCGGAAAACACCAATGGACGCAACAAAACTCTTCCGGATCGGAAGTCTTACCAAATCCTTCACCACAACTGTTCTCCTTCAGATGATTGACGAAGGGAAGATCGGCCTCGACGACAAGCTCTCAAAATATTTCCCCGATATCCCGCACTCAAATCTTGTCACTATAAGACAGCTTGCCGACATGTCGTCAGGTTACACGGAATACTTCGATGAGCCTGCTTTCAAGCAGGCCGTTGCCAACGATCCCGGTCATGCCTACGCGCCGCTTGAACTGTTCAATCTGGTATCCCGCCACCCTATGAAGTTCACGCCCGGCTCACAGTTCGACTACTGCAACACAAACTATATCCTCCTTGGGATGGTTATGGAAAAAGTTTCCGGCAGGACAATGGCCGATGAAATTTGGGAGAGGATATCACTGCCACTCGGCATGAACGATACCCGGCTTTTGACGGGAAGAAGTGTACCCGGGAATTTCTCGCGCGGTTATGGTTTTGAAGATTCGATGAATGAAAAGTATCCGCCTGACTACACCGAAAGGGTTGATGTCTCAAGCGCGTGGGTGGCGGGAGCGATGATGTCGTCGATAACAGACCTGCAGAAATTCGCCGAGGCGATGGCCAATACGCGGCTTTGCAGCAAAGAAATGCAGCAGGAGCGTCTTAAATACAGAAACTTTCCCAACCCCAAATACGGCTACGGCATCGGTGTGCTCCACATTAACAATTACATCGGACATCAGGGGACTGTTTACGGATTTAACTCGATAATGCTCCACGATCCCGTGAAAGGGAGAACCATTGTTTCATATGTAAACATCTACAGCGACTTTATGGCACAGGCCATCGCTGAAACACTGATGGACAAATTTGAAGTACGAGAATAACCAGGGCATTACCATCTGATGTCAGGGAAGTGCAGGTTAGCAACCTGCCGAATGTTGAGTATTTCGAGCTCGGCCAGTGCATCAGCTACCTGGGCAATGTGCATGTTTCCGTTGCCCCATGGGCGTTCCTGCAAGGTAGCCTCTGGATCTCGGGACTGGTGACAAACTGACAGAACGGTGTTTAATGAATGAGGCTGCCTCGAGAGGAGGCTGTTGCAGAATAGCATTTATATTATGTAGTTATTCATATTATAGGTATATTATAGTAACAATTTCAAGGTTTTTTAATGGATTTCAGATCAAATGATCGTGACCAACAAGTATTCTTTGGCTATTCCCTCAGTGACTTTGTCCCCGCTAACTCCTTTCCTGCATTCGTAGTACGATTTGTTTCGGAACTTAATATAGACCCCATCATAGAGTCCTACTCCCGCGATGGAAGCAAGGCATATGATCCAAGGATCATGCTTTCAATCTGGTTTCTGGCTTACAGTTACGGCATAAAATCCACCAGAAGGATTGAATACGAGTGCAAGAAAAACCTTGAATTCATCTATGTCTCCGCTAACCTTAAACCGGATCACACAACCCTTCACAGATTCCGTGTTCTTGTTAGAAATCTGATGCCCAATCTTTTCACTGTAGTTGTTAAGAATATCATTGAACAAACAAACATCAAATTCGATTCCATTGCCGTTGACGGGACAAAGATGCGATCGCGGAGCAGTTGGCGTAAATCACGCACAGAAAAGGAAATCGAGGCGATACTTGCAAAAGTCAGGGAAGATATCGCCGAATATTTGTCCGAAGTCGATAAAGACGAAGAGGAGTGTGAGAAGTTAAAAAAGAAAGAAGCATCGCTGGAGGAAGCAAGACAGAAAATAGTTAAAAGAAAACAGACCATTGAGAAGGAACACAAAAATACTCACAAAATAAATCTGGTGGAAGAGGATGCCTACTCGATGCGATTTCCATCGGGGAAGGATGCTTTCCCTGGTTATAATGCAATGGTATCAGCTTGCACTGATACACAACTCATCGTAGCCGCGGAAGTTACGCAGAGAAGGTCCGATCATGGTGAATTCAGCAGGCAGCACAAGAATATAGAGTCCGTTATAGGTTCAGATAAAAGCAGGAAATATTTGGTTGATTCGGGGTTTTATACCCGGGATGAAGCAAATTACGCTCTCAAGAATGAGGTTGATCTGTATTTCCCTGAAATTTGGCATTACGGAAGAAGTGGGAAGGAGATCGGGAAAAAGCAATTACAATATGATGAGGTCCGAGACCTGTATGTGTGTCCCGAGGGGAAAGAGTTGTTACCGCAGAGGCATGAAGGTGAATTTACTGGTTATATAACAAAGGAGTGTAAAAACTGTCCACTAAGAGAAAAATGTACATCAACGAGGGAGGGTGACAGATATGTCAAAAAAGTTCTCCGGCACAAAAGCGAAAAGGAATTTGAGTCGTTGGTTTTAAGAGGGAAAACAACAGAGGGGAAAAAGATGATTGATCTGAGACAGAGGACGGTTGAACCGGTGATCGGGAATCTTAAATCAAACCTTGGGTTCAACAGGTTCAGTTGCTTTGGGTTGGAGAAGGTCAGAGCAGAATTTGCGTTCATGTGTATAGGCCATAATCTTCGGAAGTTGTATAAAATGGTCTTGAGGGGGGATTTTCCCTTCCCGGGGGGCTTTTTTGATCGATTTATCCTTTTGCTGAGTAAAATTCTGCTTACAAAAAGACCATTGGGAAAAAATTCGCGGAAAATGACAATTCCACGACCAATCATAGGGTTGTAAAACCGGGTTTCTGGCATTTTTTCAAGAGAGAGTTGTGCAACAGCCTCCGAGAGGGGTAGCCTCTCTTATTTTACCATTTTGTGTATCTGAATTCCAAATTTGCCCCAACTCGAGATTCATTTCCCTGTTCAATGTACTTTGCTGTAGCCGGGAACCCATCTATACCGGGGGTGTATATCTTCTGCTCAAAGTTGTTTTCATCACCGGAAGTAATTGAAAGCAGGTTACCTTTTGGATCAAACTCATAATTCATTCCCCACTCCGTCTCCTCGTCGGTGTCAAAATAACGCTCGGCGTTAATAACACCTTTCAGATCGTAATTGTACAGATAACTCATGTTGAAACTTATAAAGACGGAGACTCTCCCTTTTTCGTCGCATCTGAGCTTTAAGGTTTTGTTCTTACCCGCGAATACTTTTTCAAGTGTGCCGTCAGACCGGTAAGAAAATTCATATTTATCATATAATGGAGACCTCTTTCCACCCGGATCATCCTCCCAGGTAATACCGGTGAGCCTGCCGGACTCCGTCTTAAATTTGTATTTTCCCGACCATGTGACCTTTTTGCCGGTGGTATCCTTTGATGAAACAGACGCGCCTGTAATATCGCCATTCTGGTTGTATGTGAAGATCATTTCAGTGAATGATCCTCCCCATGAATAGTTATAGTAAGAGTACTTAACGGGATTTCCGTTTTTGTCGAACTCGATGATCTCACGGCGGACGATGGCTTTTATACCCTTTTCATCCGTGGCGAAAGAACCCACGGCATATTCTGTACCTTTTATTGCCTCCATTTTCCTGATCTTCGCGGCTTTAACTTTGGCAGGATCGTTCAAAAGATGATGATCCGGCTTGCCTCCGAAAATATCGGAGAGAAGGAGATAATAAATGGTCGAATTGATCTGTTGGTTACTGCTTTGCGCCAGGAGAGGAAGCGCAAAAACAACGAGCAACAGGAATGCTTTCAGTTTCATATTAGTGTTGTTTCTTTATAATTTTGATGAACGGAGTTATTTGGTGTACCTGAACTCAAAATTTGCCCCTTCGCGGGAGCTTTTTGTATCGTAAAGAAGTTTCGCTTTCGTTGGAAGGCCATCCTTTCCTTCCGTATAGTTCATCTCTTCGAAAACGATATCACCTGTGGCTTTCACCGAGAGAAGGTTGCCTTTGGCGTCATATTTATATATCATCTCCCACTTGTCGCCGTATTCATCTTTAACGGATTCACTGGTTACAAGGTTATTGGCATCGTATGAGTAGGTGTAGTTCATCCCGTAGAGTAACAGAGTGCCGATCCTCCCCTTTTCGTCGCCTTTTATAAGTTCCCTGGCTTCACTTCCCGCGGTTATTTTCTCAAGTGTGCCGTCTGTGCGATAGGTGAAATCATACGAATTCAGGTCGCCGCGCCCTTTGTGTTCAGGATCTTCCTCGTAGTTAATAGAGACAAGTTTACCCGATTTGTAGTTGAACTTGTACTTCCCCGACCAGTAGATCACCTTGCCGGCGGTATCTTTCGAGGCAATTGAAGTGGCGGTTATCGCGCCCTCTTTGTCGTAAGTAAAGGTCACTTCAAGCAGCGCGGGATCCCATGAATATGAATAATGGGAATATTTCACGGGGTTGCCGTTCTTGTCGAACTCGATGATCTCCCTTCGGTCGTAGCCTTCAATTCCCTTTACATCCGGGATCGAGGTATCCACAATATAGGTCCACCCTTTTATCACCTCCAGCTTCTTTATGCCGGCGGCTTTCATTTTTGCGGCGTCTGTGAGGATGTGATAACCCGGTTTGCCGAAAGTAAGGTCATAAACCATCAGGTAGAAAATATTCTTGTTCATCCGGTCGTGTTTTCCCTGCGGGAGGATGACAAAACTTAAAGAAAACAGGAAGAAAAGGATCGCTTTTTTCATGTGGCAACTGAATTTATTAAATAATGAATAAATGAAATTTGAATCGCATTAATTTATTAAACTTTAACAAAACTTAAAATGATCCAATTGAGTTATTTTTATCCGATTGATAAGGCATTTTTATCGGATCGATAATCTTTGCGGCGAGCAAGGCGGTATTTCAGGCTGTAACGGCATGGAAAAATTTCGGCACGGGAATTGCTGCCATATTTGGTTGAACATACTCTCACAAGACAAGGAAACACCACAGATGCGCGGCAGATCAATAAGCGCCTTGATCCTCATCCTTTTTCTTTTCATGGGCTGTAAAGAGGATACCCCCTCACAGCCTGCCCCCGTGAACACGGTTACAAAAAGCCCGAAACGGGGAATTTCATACAATCTTAAAGACGCGGCCGACCTCGAGGCACTGAAGAGCGGTGTTTCGTGGTGGTACAACTGGTACTACACCACAACCGCCTCCGCGGGATACAATACGACATATGAAATGGAGTTCATCCCGATGCTCTGGGGAGGGAGCCCGTCAACTGCCGAAATTCAGGCGGTGAAAAGTTTTATTCTGGCTCACCCGGAGATAAAATACCTCTTAGTGATGAATGAGCCCAACCTGACCGATCAGGCGAACAGAACGCCTCAGCAGGCAGCGGTTGACTGGCTCGTGTATGAAAAAGTGATAGATGACCTCGCCGCGGCAGGAAGAACAATATATCTGGTGGGACCCGCCATGAACTGGGGAACAATGCAGGGGTACTCAGACCCTGTTACCTGGCTTGACACTTTTTATGCCGTCTTCAGAACCGCGAACAACCGCGCCCCGAAGATCGACTATCTTGCTTTCCACTGGTACGACTATGGTCTGGCCGCCCAGCTCGACCGCCTGAAGAAATACGGCAAGCAGATATGGATAACCGAGATGGCGAACTGGAACCCCCAGATCAACTCATACGCGAAACAGGCTCAGCAGATGAATGAGATGGTCTCTATCTGCGAGAACCGCGATGATGTCTTCAGATACGCCTGGTTCATCGGCAGGGGCACTCTCCCCGATAACAAATTCACCTACCTCTTCACCCCCACCCCGGGTGAACTTAATGACCTGGGGAAGCTGTACCTCTCGTTGCCATACAAGAAGTAAGGATTTAGTGTAGAGTGTGGAGTGTGGAGAAACTAGTGTAGAGTGTAGAGTGTAGAGAAACTAGTGTAGAGTGTAGAGTGTAGAGAAACTAGTGTAGAGTGTGGAGTGTAGAGTGTAGAGAAACTAGTGTAGAGTGTGGAGTGTAGAGAAACTAGTGTAGGGTGTAGAGTGTGGAGAAAGTTACTCTACACTATACACTCTATACTAAACACTATACACTCCACACTATACACTCCACACTATCTCACTACACTTTCCTCTTCAAATAGACAGGGAAAAGCCACCACACAATAAAAATCAATACTCCGACAAATGCAGTAACAAAAATACTTGCAATTGTTTCCATTACCTGCCAGATTACAAGCTGCGTAACGAGGATCAAGGCCAACGAGAGGAAGAACAGACCCACAAGGATCATTCTGGTGGCAAACAATTTGAATGTTATACGGTG
Source organism: Bacteroidota bacterium (assembly GCA_023433685.1). GTDB lineage: Bacteria > Bacteroidota > Ignavibacteria > Ignavibacteriales > Ignavibacteriaceae > UTCHB3. The sequence goes on along the minus strand of JAEYUD010000105.1, from coordinate 8,038 downwards.
ATTAAGGGTTCTGATTAGGCGGTGATGTGCTGCCGGAGCACTGAAAAACACAAGGCTTGTAACAGAACACATAAATGTGGCAATGAAAACCCATTTCTCGAAATCATGGATAATATCAAAACTCTGATTAAACGGAAGTACCACGAGAAAAGCCGTTAGTACCTGAGCCCCCTGCAGAAGTATTCTCAATTCCTGCAGCATGTCATTCAGACTTCTGGCATCGGTAGCGTTTGTATCGTCGGGTTCGATTGGGTTTTGAATCTCTTGTTCTGTCTCGTTCATATATTTAACGGGTTTTTAAACCCAAAAAAAAACACTTCCTGACTCCAACGAAAATAAATGGTTAATTAGAAAATTAGAAACAGTACTGCATATCGAAATAAAAATCTCAACCTATTTCAAAAGAACGATCTTTCGAACCGAGAAAAAACTTCCCGATTTCATTTTTACAAAGTAAACTCCGCTCGAAAATCCCTTTGCGTCAAACAGAACAGAATGCTCACCCGCGGGCATTTCACCATTCACAAGTTCGGCAACCTTCTCTCCGAGTGTATTATAAACCGACAGTTCAACATGCCCGGTAACGGCAGAGCCGCGGGCGGGCAACGCGTAACGGATAACGGTCACCGGGTTGAACGGATTCGGGTAATTCTGTCCGAGCGCGAAATCTTTCGGGAGATCGTCATTCTTATCAGCGATGCCGGTGAGATTGCGTGTAAGCTTTATCCAGTTCAGGTTGAACTCGGGTCCCTCGATCGTGAAGCGCATGATATGCACACCCGCTTCGATATAAACCGCCGTGGTTGTGACATCGGTCCAGAACTGCCATCCGCCTGTTACAGGCACACTTTTTCTTCCTGTCACGCTGATCCCATCGATCGAAATGTTGTATGCTCCACCTCCGGGAACCGAAGCGGTGCGGGCAGTAATATCGTAGTAGCCCGACTGATCAACCTGGATCGTGTATTCCATCCACTCACCTGTTACAATCCAGCCGACATCATATCCGCCGCCGGTATCTCCGCATCCTTCGATGTCAACGCCTTCATTCGGTCTGAACGGCACGCCTTTGTTCTGCGGGTCGCTGTCGTGGTAGGCCACGCCCTCGCCGCCGAGATCGTATTCCTCAGCCTGAACCGTGCCGGGAACGGGTTTGGGCGTGCCCGCATAGGGGGTTCCGTTTCCGTCAACGGTGATCGTGACGGTCGCGAAGCCGGTTTTCCCCGTCGAGCTTTGCACGGTGAGTTTGGCTATGTAAACGCCGGGGACACGGTAAACATGTACGGTATCCGAACTGTGAGCAAATGAAGTGTCGCCGAAGTCCCAGTGGTATGATGTTATCGTTCCGTTACGGTCGAAGCTTCTGTTTCCGCTGAACTGCACGGTAAGTGGTGCTTTCCCCTTGTTAACATTCGTGATCGCCACAGCGACGGGTGCACCCGCGCCGGTGGTATCGCTGTTGAATGAGCGCATTGAGCGAGCGGGCACAACCATCGAGTAACCGTCGGAGAAGTTAACCGTTCTGTCAGTTGCAGCAGGGTTGTAAGCCACATAAGTGTTTTTGTTAATGTCTGATGTGAAGACCGCGTAGGTTGGAATGTCGGCAGTAACAGTTGTACTGAGTCTGCCAATCTTCTTCAGGTTGCCGAGCCAGTGATAAGTATTTGCCCTGGTCTCACCGTCGAAAACCTCGTAGCCAGGTTCGGCATAGAATTCGTTGAGGGCAGTGTGCGGATCAGCGAGAGCGTACCACTTCCATATAATGTCTTTCCATTTGCGGGGTTTGCTGCCGATCTCGTTCACCATTTCGGCATAGTTCGCCTGAATGTAGTCGCGCCTTCTGCCGAGGTAGAGGGAGCCACCGGTAAGCGGTAGGAAGTTGATGCCGTGGATGAACTCGGGGTCGGCGCCGAACCATGTTGAGTGAACACCCTTGCCGCCCCAGACCATCCCAAGGGCTTTCCGCGAATATGTTGAGGGGAAGACCTGATCGTCAACATCGAAGAAGTATTGCTCGATCGCGGAGCGTTCGGTGGCGTAAAGGTAGATGCCGAGGTCCCTGAGGGTATCGTTAAGTGTGGCTGACCCCCAAAGGGCTACCGCCGAGGCGAAGTTCATCGATTCGGAGCTTGACTCCTCGTTGTTGCCGTCTCCGAAATCGCCGTGACCTGCCTCCCATGAGTGACCCTCGTAGGGGTCGAAGCTCCTGAGGTAAGGGAATCTTGTATCGTTCCTGTCCCAGTTAACGCAATCTTTTATAAGAAGGTTGATCATACCGCCCCAGTTCGACTCAGCCGCCCACACGGGATCGTACTGAGCAACCATCGCGGCGGCCATTATCAGGTAACCGTAGTGGAAGTTATGATCGTTAAGCTGGTTGTCGGCTCCGTACCCCGAAGGATAAGCTGTGATGGTATTCCACGCCGCGATGTATGACATTTCTGCTCCGCCGCCAACGGTTAGCCATGCTTCGAGGCGTGCTTTCACCTGCGCTATGAAGTGGTCGCGTGCCGCGGTTTTGCCAAGCTGGTCGGCAATTCTGATAAGGTGCGCGAACCGGGCGAGGTACTTGCCGTTCTCGTAGATCGGACCCGGGCTCAGGTTTTCCATCGCGACAGTGTCGATGTACTGCCCGAGGAGCGCGGGATTGTAAACACCTTCGTCGGGAAGCGCGGGGAGTATTCCGTTAAATTCGTGACGGGTTGTAAAAATATTTCCGTCGTGTATCTTCATTTTACCCCTGACCGAGACATACTCGTAGGGTTCGAGTGTGGCACCCGTGTTGAGTATCTGATGCCTGTAAAGGGCCATGAGCGTGTTATTAAGGTTGCCCGCGGCTGAATCTTTCAGCGTGGTAATCAGGCTGAAAACCGTGTTAACCTTTGAGTTTTGGTTGTCATAACTCCATGAAACACGGCTGTCGGTTACGAACGCGTAAGCCCGTTTTCTGTAAAACTCAAGTGTGGCTGGTGTGTTATCCGGGAGTACTGCTACCGAGAAAAAGTCTTTCCCGTTAAGCGTCGAAAGAAGTGTTGTGGTACCTGTCCAGATCGAACCTGTCGGTCCGAAAATTCCGTAGTGCCTTCCGCCAATGGTAAGTCCCACAACGCCGCCGGAGTTCGACCATATCACGGGAGTCTCTTTGCAAACCACTTTGGCGTTTCCACCCGCTATAGTGAAGAAAGCGTATGGAATGCCGTGCCCAAAGGTTGATTTCATCGATTTTGTGCCGTCGTTCCATGATGCGGTAACACTCCAGTCGCCATAGCCATCGGTCAATGTTTTGGTAGCGCTGAGTCCCTCAACCCCGACCGTAAGCTGCTGCTGGTACGGGTAGAGGTAGTCGGCGGCGGCGAGCGTTGGCTGGAGGGTGTAACCCATACCGAGACCGTCGGCGCCTGCTTTTACCACGAGCGGGAGAACATAAAGTGTGTTCGAGTGCTGAACGCCGTAGAAGGGGAAGATCAGACTGCTCCACCAGTCGTTCGTCTGAACAGGCTGGTTGAATGTCGGTGACACCTTCGGAAAAACGGGTGAACCTGAAGAGGTCGATGGCCCCACCGCTCCCGAGGGGAGTGTGGTGCTGTAACTTCCACTGCCAACCTGTACCGGCTGTGCGGAAACTGATCCCGCGAAAAGTAAAGTGACGATTATAAACGATAATGCGGGATTTTTCATAGGCCTGGGGTTAGTGTGGAGTGTTTAGTGTAGAGTGTAGAGTATGGAGAAATTCTCTCTATACTATACACTCCACACTATACACTATCTAATTAATGTCAACTTCCTCACTTGCACAAATTTGCCTGCCTGTAAGCGGTAGAAATAGATACCAGAGTTCAGGTTTACAGCGTTAAAACCAACCGAGTGTTCACCGGCTGGCATTTCATTATTTACAAGTTCGGCAACCTTTTCGCCGAGGGTGTTGAAAACCTCAAGGGTTACATGTCCCTGAACGGGCAACGCGTAATGGATAACAGTCTCGGGGTTAAAAGGATTCGGGAAATTCTGCTCAAGAGCGAACTCTTTAGGCAGCGACTTCTCATCTTCAACGCCAACGGTGATCAGGTTAAAGTCGATATTCGCGAGATTGAATCCACCAGTGTAGAACCTGAGCATCATCTTGTGCGTACCCGCGGTTAAACTGACATTCTCCATCGAAGCAAACTGCCAGTTCTGCCATCCGCCCGTGTTGGGAACGTTGACAAAGCCGTTGCCCACACCGTCGAACAGCACGAAGATACTTCCTCCGGTATTCTGTGAAGCCACATTAAAATCGAGGCGGTATATACCGCTCTGCTGAACATTAATTGTGTAGGTCACCCATTCACCAGTGTTGATCCAACCTATGTCATAGCCATTTGAGCCAAAATCGGTGCACTGCTCAATATCCACACCATCGTTTCTGTAGAGATAGCCCGAGTTGTAGACAGCACCACCTCCGGTGTTCTGATAATCATTATCGGAGTAGGCAACGCCCTGTTCGCCCATATCGTAGTCCGGCGCGAAAACCGTGCCGGGGACAACATTTGGCGCGTACGGAATTGTAGCTGTACTAAATGGCTGTTTCAGGAGAGCATTCACGTAATCCCTGTTCCAGGTACACGATTCGAGTTTGGTCAGGTTTGCCTGTGTCATCAGCGCGCTGTAGGCGAAAGTGGCAGTCGGACGCGAACCTGAACCGCCCCAATAGTTAAGAATCGTCTGATAAAGTGGCGAAAGGGTGATGGAAAGGGGTCCGGACACTGATTTGATCTTTTTGTGGGGCCAAGTTGCCCAGCCGATGTTGTTGTTTTTCATCAGTTCGGCCATTTCGGTTAGCCACTGGTTCGAGTTTTCACCCGTCTCACCGAGCCAGAGCGGGCGGTTCGAGGAGTTCCGGATATCGAGCAGGTACTGGATCGAGCCAGTGTTATTGGTATTCCAGTATTTGTGGAAACTGTAACAGAGGTTATTGTCCCACGGAGGTGTAAGACCATTGAAATCGGTGGCGTACCAGTTCCCTTCAATAAAAACGATGTGGTTCTGATCGACAGCACGGATGGTATCGGTAAGCCGGATGTAGAGATTTCTGAGAGGGACGTTACCCGTACCGAGGTCCCACTTCGGCTCATTTATTAGATCATATCCGCCGATCCACTCTTTGTCTTTGTATCTCTCGGCGATTTTCCGCCATATCTTTACGGTAAGGTCTTTATTGCTTTCACTCTCCCAAAGTGAGGGGTAGGCGGGATTGTAGTCGCTTATGTTGTCATTGCTCTGACCACCGGGCGCGGCGTGCATGTCAAGGATCAGATATATCTGATTGGCTTCACACCATGAAAGGAGGGAATCAACAATCTGAAAACCCTTCTCGAGAAAGACGGGTGGATTCGTGTTGGTGGCGAACAGGTTGTAGTGAAACGGAAGCCTGATCGAGTTATACCCCCATGATTTCAACGAGTCGACATCGATCTTTCTGACGTAATTGTTCCGCCAGGTCTCATAAAAGGTTTCGGCGTTAGCTTCACCGACCAGATCGATGATCTTGGCGCGTACCTGCCACTGCGCGTTAGCGAAAGCAGCGGTCTGCATCATATAACCCTCCTGAAGGAGCCAGTTTCCGAGACCGACTCCTTTCAGGTAAACTTCCTGCCCCTGTCCGTTAACAATTGTTTTACCGCTTGTTTTAAGAAAACCCTGGGCAGTCAGCGTAACCGTTGACAACAAAAAACAGAAGACCACCCGGGTGATAACAAATTTATAGCTCATGTCGCGCTTTCAGGCATCAATGTTTAACAGTGAGACTGAATTTATCCTGCAAACCGCCGACGGTTACCATAAATTCACCCGGTTCAACAATTCTTGTGTTTGAGAGGCCGATGAACGACATTTCATCCCAACCGATTGAAAAGGTGACTGTTTTGGTCTGACCCGGCTCCAGTTCCACTTTGTCGAATCCTTTAAGCTGCTTGTTCGGGCGGCTTACGGTTCCAAACATATCGGTAAGATAGAGAAGCACAGCCTCTTTACCTTTCAGTTTGCCGGTGTTTGTAACATCCACTGTTACTTTAACCTGACCGTTTTCAGTAATCTCTTTCGAGCTCAGCTTGAGGTTCGAATACTTGAATGAAGTATAGCTGAGACCATAACCGAACGGGAAGAGGGGATCATATTTGTTTCCGTCGAAGAACTCGATCGGCTTGTAATCGTACAAGGTGATACCGTTCGGTGATTTCGGATATGAAACCGGAAGTTTTCCGCTTGGGTTGGCGTCTCCGAAAATAATATCAGCGATAGCGCGTCCACCTTCCATACCGGGGAGAAAAGCTGTAAGAATGCCATCCACTTTATCAGCGATCCTGGTTATGACCCTTGGTCTGCCTTCAAGCATGACAAGCACAACCGGTTTACCCGTGGCGATAAGTTTTTCAGCATAAGCGAGCTGAGCTTCAGGAAGTGTCAGGTCTGTGATGTTCCCCGGGGTCTCGCAGTAAGCGCCTTCACCGAGGCAGAGGACGATAACATCTGACTGTTTCGCCAATTCAAGACCTTTCGATCCGGCGATATCTTTCTCAAAATCAACGCCCTGATCGAATGTTACGTTCTTTTCGCCCACCTTGCTTCTAATGGCTTCAACCACGGTTTCTTTTGCCTGTGGGTAGAGTGACTCCTCATTCCCCTGCCAGGTAATTGTCCATCCACCGTTAAGTGAGGAGAGCATGTTGGCTGTGGGGCCGGTAACAAAAACTTTTTTATCCCTGGCGAGCGGGAGGATGTTTTTCCCGTTCTTCAGAAGAACAACCGCTTCACGGGCTGCATCAAGATTTGCCTTTGTATGCTCTTCCGACGCGAATTGCGGGAGGAATGATTTATCGGGATAGGCGTTTTCAAAAAGACCAAGTTTCATCTTTACATAAAGTATTCTTGAAACCGCGTCATCAATTCTTGTCATGGGCACAGTTCCTTCTTTCGCGAGCTGGAGAAGGAGGTCATAAAAGCTGAAATCCGTCGGTACCATGCTCATATCGACACCTGCCATCACTGCCATAAAAACAGCTTCTTTTGGTGATGTGGCAACGCGGTCGCGTGTAAACAGACGCTTTATATCCTCCCAGTCGGAAACAACGAATCCGGGGAATTTCATTTCGCCTTTCAGCACTTCGGTCAGGAGGTGGTAGTTGGCGTGACCGGGTATACCGTCAATCTCGGATGAGTTAACCATAACGGTAAGCGCTCCGGCTTTTACCGCTGCTTCAAACGGAGGCAGGAAGTATTCACGGAGGGTGCGTTCCGACATTAAAGCGGGGGTTCTGTCAAGACCGTTGTGAGGGAAGCCATATCCAACGTAATGTTTCGGACAAGCGATAAATCTCCCTTTTGGTACATAGGGGTTATCTTGCAGGGCTTTAACATAGGTTGATCCCATAACTGTGGTAAGGTATGAGTCTTCACCGTAACTTTCCCAAAGGCGGGGCCACAGGGGCTGACGGCCAAGGTCAAGATTTGGATTGAAATTCCAGGGGATACCCGATCCGTAGGTTTCAACGGCAGTAATTTCCCCGCCCTTTTTCACCAATTCCCTGTTGAAAGTGGATGCCATGCCGAGTGCCTGCGGAAAAAGGGTTGAACCGGCTGTGTAGGTTGCACCGTGGATCGCGTCGATACCGTAGAGAACAGGAATCTTTAGGCGGGTCTTTTTGGTGGCGATATCCTGAATTTTGGTAATCACTTCGTGCCAGTAGTTGATCTCATGAGCCTTGTCGTAGACATTCAGGAGTGAACCGGCACCATATTTAATTATCGCTTCTTCAAGTTTTTTCTCATCAAGTTCGTGGTGCTGGTCTTTGTTTCCCTGTTTTTTTGAGACAACCTGAATGGTGATCTGGGTCATCTGCCCGACCTTTTCCTCAAGGGTCATCTGTTTAAGGAGTTTGTCTACTTCAGACTTTATCTCCTTGTCACCTTTCTGCGCTTGGGAAGTAAATGCCATCAGAGGCAGGATCAGTAGAATTAAAATGGTTTTAATGGTCTTCATAAGATTTATCGGATTGTTGTGAAG
>JAEYUD010000099.1 GCA_023433685.1 Bacteroidota bacterium | reverse complement strand
TCATTACGTCGAGCAGGATAAGATCGATAGGATTCATTTTCGCGAGAGTAATGGCATCATGGCCATTGGAGGCGAAGGTAACATCAAGGTTTTCGTGGAAAAGGAGGCTCCCCAAAACCTGTATGTTCTTCGGTACATCATCAACGATGAGTATCTTGAAACGATACCTGTTTTCGGACGGTTGATTTGACATTTGAACTGTGTTACTTAGATTTGAATATTAAAAAATTAAACTTAACCATTTCAAAAGAATAAAAAAAAGAGAGAATGATGGCCAAAAGGGCTGTGGTGCTTGTTAGTGGCGGACTGGATTCAACAACAGTGGCCGCCGTTGCAAAAAGTGAAGGATATGATATCTACTGTCTTAGTTTCAACTATGGACAAAGACATCAGCAAGAATTGATCTCGGCAAAAAAAGTGGCAGAGCATTTTGCTGCCAACGACCACCTTGTAATCGATATCGACCTCAAGGTTATAGGCGGCTCGGCACTCACTTCAAATATAGAAGTGCCAAAACACCGTGAAGAGAGTGAGATGAGCGAGAATATTCCGGTGACATACGTACCCGCGAGAAACACAATATTTCTTTCGTACGCGCTTGCTTACGCGGAAGTGCTGCAGGCGAATGATATTTTTATCGGCGTTAACGCGATTGATTACAGCGGTTACCCGGATTGCAGGCCCGAATACATTGCCTCCTTCGAGAAAATGGCGAACCTCGCTACAAAAGTCGGGGTTGAAGGTACGACCCATCTGAAGATACACGCTCCTTTACAAGACCTTGGAAAGAAGGGGATCATTGAACTGGGTTTGCGTCTCGGTGTTGATTACGCGATAACCCACTCGTGTTACGATCCCGCGCCCGATGGAAGATCGTGCGGAGAATGTGACAGTTGTTTGTTGCGTAAACACGGCTTTGAACAAGCCGGGGTGCCCGATCCGATAGAATATGTGGTATAAAAAAAAGGCTTGCCGGTTATCGACAAGCCTTTTTTGTATCAATTGATCTGTTTACTTAAGAAGAGTCATCTTGATGTTTTTAACGAAGTTACCGGCATTGATGCGGGCAAAATAGATACCTGAAGCGTGTGACGCTGCATTCCATATAACTTCATGATTTCCGGCACCCTTGACACCTGAAACAATGTTCTCAACGAGGTTACCTGAAGCGTCAAAGATGCTCAGTTCAACCTGTGTTTCCTGTGGAAGTGAGAACTGTATTCTGGTGGATGGGTTGAATGGATTCGGATAGTTCTGATTCATTGAGAACGAAGCAGGAAGTGTGTTCTCCACTTCGATCACCTTTGAATATTCAAATCTTCCGTCCATGTCGATCTGACGAAGTCTGTAGTAGGTTTTAGCGGTCAGTGATGTCTGATCGGTAAAGCTGTAGACCTGACGTTCCGTTGTAGTGCCATGACCTTTGATAAAACCAAGAGTTGAGAAGGAGACATTGTCTGAACTTCTTTCAACCTCGAAGCCATAGTTGTTCATTTCAGTGGCAGTTTCCCAAACAAGGTTTACTTCGTTCTGTGAAACATTTGCAGCGAAAGAGGAGAGCTCTACAGGAACGGGAGGAGCAACCTGACCGGTGAATTTGTAGATACCGCCAACGGTGGCACTGGTATTGAATGCGCCGGCCCAACCGGTTGTATTGTCGAAGAATGCAACCGCGAGGTGCTGGAGTCCAACCTGTGATGTGTAATCAGTCCAGGTGTTACCGTTGTCAACAGAGTATGAACATCCGGTGAAGCCGGTGGCCGAACCTGTTGAGACCCAGGCATTAAGTGTGCCGGGTACGTAGCAGAAGTCAGCATCGTAGAAGTTGCCGGAAGCCACAATTGGTGACCATGTAGCGCCACCATCGGTGGTTCTGTAATAGAGAGGAGTGGTAGCAACAACGTCAAGGATGATGCCGTTATTCACATCTTTCATCTCAATTTTGAACTGGTTACCAACCGCGATCGGGGTGGTTGTAGCAGTCCAGGTTGCACCTTTATCGGTGGTTTTGATGATTCTGCCTTTGTTTGTTGTAAACCAGAGTGTGTTTCCTACAGCACTATAGTATCCAACAACGCCATACTCATCAGCAGCAGCAGGAGCGGGGATGTTTGCCTGGGGAACGCGGTTCCAGTTTGTACCACCATTTGTAGTGGTGTAAAGTTCCCAGTATCCACCGTTGGGATCGCCCATACAGAAACCTTCATTCTCGTTGAAGAAGTGAAGAACGTTCGGGAATCCTGCGGGAGCAGCAAAAGCGGCGGTTGTCTGGTGTGTCCATGTCGTGCCACCATCGGTGGTTTTCAGAATTCTTCCACCACCCGCGGTAGCGTTGAACACTGGCATGTAGGCAGTTGAAGCGCTTGTGGCGAAGATCATGGAAGAACCCCAACCGGAGGTGTAGCCTGTAGGAACGCCCGGAGTCCATGTAGTACCACCATTGGTGGTTCTTGTAAACTCGGTAATGTAGGTTGTGGTAGATGTACCGTTATAGGCAGCAGCCCACACGTTGTTGTTATCAACCACTGAGATGTAATTGATACCTCTTGAGGCGGTTGTAAAACCTGTTGCCTGAAGAGTCCAGGTTCCGTCTTCGGTGTGTTTAACGGTTGAAACCTTTCCAACAGATTTTGGGTTTTTGATGTTTGTAGCCTCAGCAGTGGTTATTGCCACGATGAGGAAAAGCGACAAGAAAAAAGTTGTGACTTTATTCATGGATCACTCCTGTTTTGATGAGATGATTGTGACTCCTCTTTATCGAGAGAGTTATTAGAGTTAACACCTCAATTTACGACAATTTTTTGTTTTTAACAACTATGAAGTTGGAAAAAATTGATTTAAAATGAGAAAGGCTGCCATGGTGAGCAGCCTTTAAATATAAACTGACAGGAGTTATTATTTGAACTGAAGATAAGCAGGACGGCTTAACTTCTGAGTCTTAAAGGGAGCCGGCTGTTGCTGAATACCTGATGTGAATGAAGTTCTTGAGTACCACGCGCTGTTATCATTGGGGTCGCTGATCCCGCGGTGGCAGTCTTCCTCTACTTCTTCAGGTTCATCGTGTTGCTCGTAAATGTTTCCGCCATGGTTGTCATAGACTGTGTATGAAGTAAGTGTTCTGATATTATCAGAGTCCAGTATCACAGTTTTTCTTCTTGACAGCATTGTGGCTGCAACAAAACTGAAGCCCATTGTAAAAAGGGCTACAAATCCAACTATTATATAAGTCGCGCTAATCATTTCGGTCTCCGGTTAAAATTCATCTAAATTACATTGTAAACATAAAGTTGAATTTCAGGCTAAATTGATGTATTCGGCGAAACCTGTTTTCACCGGGTCAAACGGGGAATAAGCCCGACAAATGGGAGGGGGCACAGCGATTGTTTCAAATTAATTTGTGCGTGAATGGTTAAATTTGACTTTATGAAATATCAAAATTTTAAAATATTGACTGTTTTTTCACTTTCGACAATAGCAGCTTTTTTGTTTGGCTGGAACACGATCATTAACGGACCCGGCGCGATCATTGAGAGTTCCGCCATGTGGAACGGGTACAAGGTTAAACCTGACCATGTATTTAATGGGGAGAGGGAGTATGACGTATTGCGGTACAATATCGGTCTAAAGCTGGATCCGGCAAAGAAGATCATTAAATGCGAAGTGGAGATCACACTTGTTCCAAGTGCTAATTTAAGTGAAGTTGAATTTGATCTTTCCTCTGACATGGCGGTTTCCGGCGTTAAAATTAAAGATAAAGCTATAAACTTTACCCGGTCAGTGGATATTCTTCAGTTGTCGAACAAATTTAAGAAAAATGATACTGTCACAATTTCGGTGTCTTACTCTGGCGATCCATCTAAAAAGAAAAATTTCTTCTTTGGCAGAATAAACAAGATAGACCTGATATACACTCTTAACGAACCGGAGAACGCGCGTGACTGGCTTGTTTGCAATGATACTCCATCCGACAAGGCATTAGTGAGTTTCGCTATTACGACAGACACTTCACTCACATCAGTTTCAACAGGTAAACTTGACTCAACAGTTACCAATTCAATGTCAGGTGAGCGAACCACATATTGGAGTTCGGCAGTTCAGGTGCCGACTTATTTGATCTCATTTTTTTGCTCAAGATATCAGACAGGTGAGTCAACATATATTAGCAACATTTCAGGTAAAAGCCTGCCACTATATATATATGGTCTTCCGTGGCAAAGGCTCAAGTTTTCAGGCATACTTGAGGATCATAAAGAATTTCTTGGAGTGTTTGAAAAATATTTCGGCGAATATCCCTTCCCCGGGGAAAAATATGGTATCGCGGCATTTCTTTGGCAATATGGCGCGATGGAGTACCCCACCATTTCCGGTTTTGGAAGTCGGCTTATAGATGATTATCCGGCTCAACAAACTGTATTTGCTCATGAACTCGCTCACCACTGGTTTGGTAATGCCGTTTCCCCAAAAACCTGGGGTGATATCTGGCTTAACGAAGGTTTTGCAACTTTCTGTGAGTGGTTGTACCTTGAGGAACAGGGCAAGAACGAAGGTCGTGATCTCATTTCGAAGACACTTGAATACGCCAAGGAGCCGAACGCCTTGAAAGGAGTCTTAAAAGATCCTGATGACATTTTTGCATCCCGGGTCTATATTAAAGGTGCTTGGGTGCTCAGAATGCTCAGAAATGAATTGGGGGATGAAAAGTTTTTTAAGGGCTTAAAGGACTATTATAACTCGTTCAAGTACCGGAACGCCTCAACAGAAGACTTGATAGATGTCTTTGAAAGAGTATCCGGTAGGAATCTTGGTCTATTCTTCGACCAGTGGATATTTTCCGGCGAAGGCATCATTTCTTTAAAAACCGGGGAAATGAAGGTGGAGAAAAGGAACGGAAAGTACATCGCGAGCGTCAAAATCGAACAGGTTCAGCAAGAAAACCGAACCTATAACTTCCTTCTCGATATAAAACTCTCGGGAGAAGGCAGGGTTGAACAGAGGAAGGCCCGTATAACTAAAAAGGAGCAGACCCTGGAATTTGAACTCGGATTCAAACCGGAAAAGTACGAACTCGATCCGGATAACTTTTTACTCTTCAGGAAGGCAAATGATAAAGAAAACTGACAGGGTAAATAAAAACTACGACAGGATATACTTTGTCTCCGATCTCCATCTCGGAACAGGCTCGCCTGAATCAGACCGTGAACGTGAGTCAATTCTGGTGGATTTTCTGTCCACCCTCAAGAAGGGATCTGCATTGGTTATCGTCGGTGATCTGTTCGATTATTGGTTTGAATTCCGTCAGGTGTATCAGCGCGGTTTCTTCAGAACCCTGAACGCGATTTATGAGTGTACCGCGAGGGGGGTGGAGGTTCATTATCTGATAGGGAACCACGATTTTTTCCACAGGGATTTCTTCTCAAAAGAACTTGGTGTCAACCTCGTTGAAGACTGTATAGTATTTGAGTGTAATGGTGTCACGCTGTTTGCTGCCCACGGTGACGGCTATGTGAAAAACGACAGGGGATACAGGGTTCTGAAAGCAGTTTTGCGAAATAAAACCATTCAGTTCTTTTATGGCCTGATCCATCCGGATCTCGGGCTATGGATCGCGAGGTCAACGAGCAAGGGTTCACGGCATTATACAGCCCAAAAAGACTACGGAAAAGTGGATGGATTGGTTGAGGCAGCAGAGCAAAAGGTAAAAGAGGGGTACGATTTTGTTATATTTGGGCACTCGCATAAAAGAAAATTTGTTGAAGTTGCTGGTGGTCACTATGTGAACCTCGGCTCATGGTTAGATAAACCCTGTTATGGAGTTCTGGAAAATAAGGATTTTACGATCACGGATCTGAATTAATGGCATTGAAATACAAAGTACCTTCATTTAAAAACAAAAAGCAGAAATACCTTGTAATCACCGGTGGTATCGCCGTATTCATGGTTTTTATATTCGTGATATTCTGGCTGAAGATCAAGGCCGGGTTACCGGAAATAGAGGAGCTTGAGAATCCAAAGTTTTATCTCGCGAGCAAGGTATTTGATACCAATGGCGAGCTTCTCGGACATTTTTATGTTGAGAACAGGGTGGAGATTCAATACTCCGATCTTCCCAAGAATCTTATCGAAGCGCTTGTTTCAACAGAGGACAAGAAGTTTTTCGATCATTGGGGTGTCGACGTCGATCGTATTGTTAAATCGGCGATCAAAACGATATTTCTCCGGAAGCCTCAAGGCGCGAGCACACTTACACAGCAGTTGGCGAGAAACCTGTACAAGTTCAAAGAGCTTGATGAGAGTTCATCAGAACTCGCCATGCGTAAAGTAAGGGAGTGGATCACTGCTGTTCAGATCGAGCGTTCGTTTTCGAAAACTGAAATATTAACGATGTATCTGAATTTCAACTATTTCGGACGTCGTTCCTACGGAATAGAAAGTGCGGCGAAAAATTATTTTGGAATCTCCGCGAAAGATCTCACCCCGGAGAAGTCAGCTTTATTGGTTGCACTTCTGAAATCACCGACATATTTTGATCCCATCCGTTACCCTGAAAGATCACTTGCAAGAAGAAATCTTGTTCTTCACAATATGATGGAAGACGGATTTCTCACCCAGGATGAATATAACCGTTATTCTGCAACTAAAATTGAGTTGAAACGGGAAAAGAAGGAAGTGCTTGTTAATAAAGCGCCGTACTTCCTCGAGTATGTTAAGAATGAGTTGATACAGGGTGAGAAGGTTTCCGGTGTCGACGTGCTCACTGCCGGTCTTAATATTTACACCACGCTTGACCTCGAGATGCAGAACATCGCTAACAAGGCGGTAATTAATAATGTTGGGCGTTTACAACGCGGATTCGACGGCTACTGGAGCTGGGCAGGGCGCCAGAAACTTCTTGACGACATTGTTGACAAAGCCATCAAGAACGATGAAGAGTACCAGATACTGGTAACCAAGGAAGAGAAAGAAGCTTACTATAAAGAGCTGAAGAAAAACAAGAAGTTCATCGACTCGGTTAAGTATCAGGCGACCCGTGTTCAGGCAGCTTTCGTGGCGCTTGAGGTTGGTACAGGGCACATCCTCGCCATGGTTGGTGGCACTGATACCACCCGTGGTTTTGGTTTGAACCACGTGACACAGATCAGGCGTCAGCCGGGATCGACATTTAAAGCCATTCTTTACGCCTCGGCGATCGAGAAAGAGAACATCTATCCGCAATTCAGGGTGTCAAACGAGCCGTTGAAAGGGAAGTATTCACCAAAGAACTCTGATGGTTCAGCCGGTGGTGTTTTCCCGATCAGGGAAGGTCTTGCCCGTTCAGTAAACATCATGGCAGTCAGGATGATTAAAGACGGCTATGTGAAGATTCCCGAGATAAGGGAAGTAGCCGAGAAAATGGGTTTGCGTACCCCTATAGCTGACGATGCCACCGTTGCTCTCGGTTCATCCGAAGTGATCCCGCTTGAACTTGCGGGGGCTTTCTCTGTTTTTCCGAACAAAGGTATTTACGTGGCACCCAACTGGTTCAAGAAGATATCTGATCGCGATGGCGGGGAAATGGTGCCGTTCACACCGTCGAAGTGGAGGGCGGTCTCTGAAGAAACCTCGGTAATGATGATAAGCATGCTCGAAGATGTGGTGAAAAGAGGAACGGGAGCTTCACTGCAAGCAAAGTTTGAATATCCCGCGGCAGGAAAGACAGGAACAACACAAAACTTTACAGATGCCTGGTTTGCCGGTTTTACACCAAGAATTGTTGCAATTGTATGGATCGGTTTCGACGATGCCAGAATCAAATACCCCGGTGGATATGGTGGTACAGCCGCGCTGCCGATCTGGGGCGATTTCATGGCAAGCGTCTACAGGGCGAAAAAATATCCGAAGGAAGAGTTTCCGGTCTCGGCACCAAATCTTATAAAGATTGATTTCTGTGCTTCCGGTGGACCCGGATTTCTCGCCAAGGCAGGACCCGGATGTCCAGTCGCGAATGATTACGTGCTCGCGAGTGAAGCATCAGCTATTCCGGTTTGCGAAAAAACGCACGTTGGTGACGGAAACAACAAGAAAGCAGACACTTCGGGAAGTGAGTGGTGATGAATGTTTGTGGATTGCAAAAAAATCGTTAAATTTACAGTCTAAATTTTTTTGGGCCCGGGTGGCGAAATTGGTAGACGCGCTAGATTCAGGTTCTAGTGCCGGTTCCGGCATGCAGGTTCGATTCCTGTCTCGGGCACTCATTAAAAGCTGAAGTTTCTTCAGCTTTTTTTTGTTTTTTTTGTGAAACTCTTGATTATGTCCTGAATAGTTGTTAGGTTATAACAGTGAGTATAAAATAATTTGAAGGTACTCATACAGGAGCTTTTGAAGCTAAAGAGATCAGTAAATTAAACATTATCAGGAGTATCCGAAATGGAATCCGCATATGGAAAAAGCCAGCATCTGACCGGACAGATGTTTGATTTTAATAATGCCGCTGAAAAACTGGCTAAATTTCAGAGTACGCAGGTTGACGCTGAAAAAATAAAAAAAGCATTTAACTATGCCCGTAACGTTAAAGAGAATGCAGAGTACCTCCTTAAACTGCTTTACGAAAAGGAACTTCTGGAGAGTATACTTGCCGGAAAGAATAAATTCTGCATCCATGTTGCCGGACACAATATCGATGTGTTTTTCAGGGAAGGTATGAATGATCAGCATTTATTTATAATCAAAAACATGCTGAGAGTGATCGAAGAAAATCTTACGTCAGAGGTTGAAGAGTTTGTAACAAAAGCGGATTCAAAATAGCGCGCTGTTATTCTATTTTTGAGAACGGTTCTTCTAATCCCGGATCCACGGGGTGGGATGAACCGTTTTTTCATTTTCCGGAGTTTGTATGAGCCATGAGATTAGCGGTTATTCAGTCGCGCTAAAACTCGCCAAAGAGCACTATGAGAATTTTCCTGTTGTATCGTTCTTCGTTCCTAAAGAACTTCGGAAGGATGTGGCGATAATTTATTGGTTCGCCCGTACTACTGACGATATTGCTGATGAAGGGAATTCAACTCCGGAGGAGAGACTCGAAGCTCTCGACGGATTTGAAGCACGTTTAAGAGGGACTCTCAGCTCGCAATTTACTGACAGTCTTGATGAAGCACTATACAGAACAATAACCAGCCGGAGGCTGGATGAGAGCCTCTTCTTCGATCTTCTTTCAGCTTTCAGGCAGGATATTACTGTGAAACGGTATGATGATTTCAACGCCATACTTGATTATTGCAGGCGCTCCGCAAACCCAGTGGGGAGACTGATCCTCCAGTTAAATGGTTATTATGACACCGGAAGAGCCCTTCTTTCTGATAAAATATGCACTTCTCTTCAATTAATTAATTTTTATCAGGATCTAAAGATTGACTTTTTGAGAAACAGATTATATATTCCGATGGAAGAAATTAATTCTTTCGGACTCGATGAAAGATTGATGACCTTCGGGGAAAGTGACCACCTTCTCAATGATCTGGTAAAGATGCAGGTAGAGAGGGCGGTAGACCTGATGGAAGAGGGCAAACCCCTGGCGGGAATGCTCAAAGGCAAGTTGAAAGTTCAGATCGCTGCCACGTGTGAAGGCGGTCTCGCGATCGCAAAAAAAATAAAAGATTCGGGCTACACGAGTTATCTTAAAAGACCCGGACTTGGCAAGTTTGACTATTTTAATTTATTCATAAAATCAATATTCTGATGTCACTCGAACAGGCAAAAGAGATATCCAAAAAGAGCAAAAGCAGTTTTTACTACGCGTTCAATCTGCTACCGGCACCGAAGCGTGATGCCATGACCACGGTCTACGCATTCTGTCGTGAAACAGATGATATTGTGGATGAAGGCAGCTCATCGTTCGCTGAAAAGGAGACAGTTCTTACCAACTGGAGAAAGGAACTGGAACTTGCCTTCAACGATGATTCACACTATTCACTGATGAACCGCGTGGCTTCCACGATAAAGCAATTCAATATACCAGCGGAGCCATTCTTTGATCTTATCAGAGGAATGGAGATGGACCTGACCATCCGACGCTATCAGACCTTTGAGCAGCTTAAGCTTTACTGTTACAGGGTTGCTTCAACAGTGGGGCTGATGTGTATCGAGATATTCGGGTATAAACACAAAAGCGCGGTCGAGTTCGCGGAGAACCTCGGTATTGCCCTTCAACTCACAAACATCCTGCGGGATATCAAAAAAGACGCTGAAAAAGACAGGATCTACCTCCCAATGGAGGACCTCAGAAAATTCGGCTACAGTGAGCAGGAGCTGATGAATTCCGTTTACAATGAAAATTTCATCCGTTTAATGGAGTTTCAGGTTGCGCGTGCTCTCGAATATTTCAACAAGGCAACAGCCGCCCTGAACCGGGAAGACAAAGGTAATATGTTTGCAGCGAGGGCTATGCAGCATATTTACTTCAGGATATTGAAGAACATTATCCGTGAAAAGTACGATATTTACCACAAGGATGTAAATATCTCCAAAGTGCAAAAGGTTGGAATATCACTTGGAGTCTGGGCAAAATACCGTCTCGTTTACGGATGAGTAATGGAAGTGTGGTTGTAGCCGGCGCGGGGCTGGCCGGTCTCTCCGCCGCGGTCAGGTTGGCGGCAGCCGGAAAAAAAGTTATTCTTCTTGAAGCTTCAAAAAAAGGGGGAGGCAGGGCTTATTCCTTCCCTTATTGCTTTTCCGGAACCACGGAAGAGACTTCAATGCTCGATAATGGTCAGCATATTATGCTTGGTTGTTATCATGAAACCTTTAACTTCCTCAAACTTACCGGCACTTTTGAACTTCTGAAAATCCAGAAAAGGATGGAAGTACAGATGATTGACCGGCAGGGAAATCAATTCAGTTTGCGATCAGGTAACCTGCCATATCCATTCGATCTTCTGCAAGCACTTCTGCAATTCAACTACCTCTCTTTGAAGCAAAAACTAAAAGCTATCTCTTTTATTCTGAAATTGCGGTTTGTTGATGCAGGGCGGCTCCGGAATACGACCGTTTCTGACTGGCTGAACTCGACGGGGCAGACAGACGAGCTGTTTAAGGGCATTTGGGATATTCTTTGTACCGGAGCCTTGAATTCCCAGGCCGACAGGGCATCCGCGGGCATTTTTGCTCATATTCTTAAGGTAATCTTTTTGCAGGGAAGGGGAAACTCAAGAATAGTGATTCCGGGCAGCGACCTGAGTGCAATTTTTGTGGATGGAGCCATTGACTTTATTGAGGCGAGGGGTGGGGAAGTAAGATTTAGTGAACCTGTAGAATCGGTTCAGATCAAGAGCGATGTAATTTCTTCGGTGACTACGCGAAAAGGAATGATTGAAACACCTGGGGCTGTGATTTTCGCAATACCCGCGTATGCATTAAAAAGAATTGCCGGTTTGAATGGGGTCATCCCCGCGATTGAAAACTTTGAAATGGAATACTCATCAATCACTTCTTTTCATCTGCATGTGAGGGATTTTAAACTCCCATCGGATTTTGTGGCGCTGATCGATTCGCCTGTGCAGTGGGTCTTCGAGCACGAAGGGTACCTTTCCACTGTGACCAGCGCGTCAACAGATTGGGACAGTATGAAAGAGGAGGATATCCTTGAAATCATAAAGTCTGAACTAAATACTTACCTTGGATTATCTGAGAGCAATATAATTTCCCACAAAATGAT
>JAEYUD010000079.1 GCA_023433685.1 Bacteroidota bacterium | reverse complement strand
GTTCCGGATCGATAATCCACGCGACTCATTCGCAGGACATTATGGACATGGGTGGTCTAAGGAAAAAGATGCCTGTCACCTTCTACACCACTCTGATCTATTCACTCGCTCTCGTTGGATTCCCTCTCACGATTGGATTCCTGAGCAAGGAAATGATTCTGACCTCGTCACTTGTTCTTGGCAACATTTCCGGGAACTACATCTATTTTATCTTTGTGGTTCTTACAAGTACACTGACATCGTTCTACATCTTTAGATATGTGTTCCTGATATTCTTCGGCGAACCAAGAAATCACCATGCTTATGAGCACGCTCACGATTTCAATATTTTCATCAAACTGCCGCTGATTGTACTGGCAGCTTTCTGCTTCTTTTTCTTCTTCACATTCAACCCGATGACCATTCATGGATCGTATGTGACCGAAATGCTTTTCCGGTTGCCCAAAATTCTCCTTCCACAGGATGTAACATTCGGGTTCCTCTCAAGCGTGGCAAAGGAAACCATCTATACAGAAGAATACATGCACACGATGCACTCATCAGAGCTGGTTGCCATGCTTACTTCCGCGACGATAATTATCGCAGGTATAGGCACCGCCTGGTTCATGTATATGAAAAAGGGACTCGTACCGAAAGTACCACAGGGTTTCCTTGGTAAACTCTACATCTTCTCACAAAGGAAGTGGTTCATCGACGAGCTTTATGATGCAACCGTTATCAAAGGAACATACCTCCTTGCAGCTCTGATGAGCTGGATCGACAAGAATATTGTTGACGGCATTGTTAATCTTGGTGCACGCGTCACAATGATCCTCGGGAGATTTGGAGCCGGGTTCGACAAATACGTCGTGGATGGTCTCGTTAATCTTGTAGCGTGGATCAACGGCGTTCTCAGCATGTTTGTCAGGAAATTCCAGACAGGAAAAGTTCAGACCTACGTCACTCTGGCAATGGTCTTTATAGTAATTTTTGTAATGTATATTTTTTCTAACTAAAGAAACCGGAAGAATATAAAATGTCACAATTCCCGTATCTTTCAGTATTGACCTTCTTACCCTTGATAGCAGCACTGGGACTTATTTTTGTGCCTGCTGAAAAGAAGAACACTATCAGATACACTGCACTTATCGTGGTTATCGTACAGATCATTCTGACTGCACTTGTCTGGTTGGGCTTCAACTACAATCTGGCAGGTATCAATAAAATAGAAGGTTATCAATTTATTGAGAAGTTCACCTGGATCTACATGACAGGACTTCCGATCTTTGATACATTTAAAGTTGACTATTTCCTCGCCATCGATGGGCTTAGCCTCCCAATGGTGATCCTTAGTACAATAATTGCTTTCGTTGCCACCATTTCATCGTGGAACATCGAAGACTCAACACACAAACCAAACTCCAGCAAAGGTTATTTTATCCTTTTGCTCATCCTGAACACAGGAACTCTGGGTGTGTTTGTTGCCCTCGATTTCTTCATGTTTTACATCTTCTGGGAACTGGTGCTCCTCCCGATGTACTTCCTCATCGGTGTTTGGGGTGGCCCACGCAGAGAATACGCGGCGATCAAATTCTTTATTTACACACTGGCCGGTTCGGTTTTGATCCTTCTCGCGATCATCGGACTTTATCTCAGTGTACAGGAGACTTCAGGTACAGCCAAGATCCATACCTTTAACATGCTCGCGATGATGGACAAAGCGAACTTCACAGAGAATGGCATCATGTCGCTGATGAACCCGAACAATTTCAGATTCCTTGCGTTCCTCGGATTGTTTATCGGTTTCGCGATCAAGATACCCCTCTTCCCGTTCCATACATGGCTTCCGGACGCTCACGTTGAGGCACCTACACCCATCTCGGTGATACTTGCCGGCGTGCTCCTTAAAATGGGTGGTTACGCTATTCTCAGGATCATTTATCCTATCTTTCCTGAACAGGTACAGGAGTGGTCATACTGGATCGCTTTCCTTGGTATGATCAACATTGTCTACGGTGCCTTCTGCGCGCTGGGACAGAAAGACTTTAAAAAGCTTATCGCTTATTCCTCCGTATCTCACATGGGTTTTGTAGTACTCGGAATTGCCGCCTTCAACGAATTCGGACTTGCCGGTGGTGTCCTGCAGATGTTCAACCATGGCACAGTGACGGCAATGCTCTTCTTGATAGTGGGTGTTGTTTATGAGAGAACACACAAAAGAGGTCTCGATGATTTCGGCGGGCTTGCTTCGCAGGTTCCAATGTACACAGGAGTTGTCACACTTGCTTTCTTTGCTGCATTCGGTCTCCCCGGGTTAAGTTCATTTGTTTCTGAACTTATGATCTTTATCGGCGCTTTCAGCTCTGAAGGTATACGGATTCTTACAGTTATCTCCGCCATCGGTATTGTGATGGGTGCGGTTTATATGCTTCGTGCCCTGCAGAAAATATTCCTTGGTCAGATAAAGGATGAACACAAACAACTTCAGGACCTCACTGTAAGAGAATATATAATGTTCGTTCCTCTCGGAATCATAGTTATTATCTTTGGAATTTATCCAACACCGATGCTCGACATTATGAATAAAACCATTAGCAACCTTCTTGCTGCAATTAAGTAACCAGGACGGAAGGAAAGTAAAATGGATACAATAAATCAATTGAATTTTCTGGCGACCCTGGTTCCGGAATATATCATCATCCTCTTTCTGATGGTGATAGTTTTCATGGATATCAGTAAAGAGGAATACTCGGTCAAGATACCCCTGGTGGCGATGACCGGTCTTTTGTTGGCACTCCTTTCTAATGTCCTTTTCACTTCCGAACTTTACGGAACTGAAAAGATAACGAATCCGAATGCAATCTTTGTGAACGACGGATTCGCTTTCATTTTCAAGTTCATGATCCTGGCATCATCACTTATAATGGTCTATTTTTTCAGACATGATATAGAGATAAACGAATACAAATCAAGAAGAGGAGAGTTTTACATACTCTTCTATTCCATGGTATTAGGCATGATGCTGCTCGCGTCAGCGAGTGATCTGATAGCGGTTTATGTGGCTCTTGAAGTGTTGTCACTTCCTTCTTACATCGCCGCGGGATTCCTCAAAACGGATAAAAGAAGCAGCGAGGCTTCACTGAAGTATCTGCTTTTTGGTTCGGTTGCATCGGGTGTAATGCTCTTCGGAATATCACTCCTCTACCTCGTTGTCGGTTCAACATCATTTGGCGCGATAACGGGACTCGGAAATGTTATGCCATTCGATGTTTTAACAATTCTCTCGATAATATTCATTATCGGTGGATTTGGTTACAAAATATCAATGGTACCATTCCATTTCTGGGCACCGGATGTTTTTGAGGGCTCGCCGGTTTCAGTAACCACGTTTTTATCGGTCTCCTCAAAAATCGCGGGCGTGGCTGTACTCGTCAGATTTGTGGTTGCTTCCATGGCTCCTGAAATGAAGAACACGGAGCTGCTGGGTGTTGGTTTTAATCTTGATACCTTGCTGGTTTTCCTTTCGATCATGACCATGACGGTTGGTAACTTGACCGCGATTTTTCAGAACAATATTAAAAGGCTACTCGCCTACTCAAGTATTGGGCACATAGGATTCATCGTCGCCGCGTTGGCGGCCAACAGTGAAACAGGTTTAATTGCAATTAGCAGTTATTTGATTGTTTACACTTTGATGAACTTTGGCGCGTTCCTTGTAGTACTTCTGCTTAAGGTTCGCACCGGCTCCGAGGATATCCGCGACTACAAAGGGCTTGGCTACAAATTGCCTTTCCTTTCCGTGATGCTCGTTATTTTCCTTGTTTCGCTGGCGGGTTTACCACCCACTGCCGGATTCTGGGCAAAGTTTTATGTGTTTACGGCTCTTATGGAGTCCCATCTCTATCTTTTGGCATTAGCGGCTATTTTCAATACAGTAATAGCGGTATTTTACTACTTCAGGATACTCAAGGTTCTCTTCTTCGAGAAAAGTGATACTCCCGAAATGTTACCTGTGCTTTCCGGCGGTAACAAGACCGTCCTCCTGGCTCTCGGCCTGCCACTTCTCATCCTTGGTATTTACTTCACCCCTGTGATAAATTTCGCACGGGAGACTTTGAAAATAGCAGGATTTTAGATATTTTCGAGGTAGATGAATAAAGAAAAGTTTATCTACCTCGATAACAACTCCACTACCCGGCTTGATCCCGCGGTTTACGATGCCATGGCTCCTTGGTTTATGGAGTTTTATGGTAACAGTTCGTCACCAAATTCAAACGGTATAGCTGCTGCGGCAGCGGTAGAGAATGCGAGACGCAAGATCGCGTCTATTTTTGCCTTTCAGGATGGTGAGATTTTATTCGCCCCCTCTTCCACCCTCTCCATTAATACTGCAATCGCGGGTGTGGCATTTTCCGGTTATCCTGCAAAAGATCATTTGATCACGCAGGCCACAGAGCACCCCGCCGTGTTGGAAACGATGAAATATCTTCGGACTCTCGGTTTTAACGTGACCATCCTTCCGGTCGATTACAATGGTCTTATCGATCTTGATCAACTACGGGATTCGATAACAGATAAAACCTTGCTCGTTTCTTTGATGGCGGCAAATAATGAGATCGGAACACTACAACCACTAAGAGATGCCGGTAATATATGTAAAGAAAGAGGTGTTTTATTCCACTCTGATGTAACCCAGGCAGCCGGAAGGTATGATCTAAACGCTGAAGAGCTGAACCTTGACCTGATCTCTGGAGGCGGACATAAAATACACGGGCCAAAAGGTACAGGGTATCTTGCAATTCGTAAGAAATCGTTATTGAAGAAGATAACACCGGTTTACCATGGTGGCGGTCAGGAAGCCGCGCTGTTTCCAGGAACTTTAAATGTCCCTTTGATTGTTGGTTTAAGTAGGGCTCTTGAGTTATCTTGCGCAAACAGGGAATCAGAAAATCGTCATTTATCGGGTCTTTCTCTCCTCTTCAGAGAGATTTTGGAGTCGGAAGGGATTGATTTCAGGCTAAACGGACCCGAAAACAGATTGGTCAATAACTTGAGCATTCGCTTTCGCGGGATCAAATCCTCCCATCTCATCGGCAGCATCAAGAATGTCGCGTTTTCCGCCGGTTCTGCTTGCGCGTCCGGTAACGAAAGTCACGTTCTAAAGGCGATTGGTCTAACAACTGATGAGATAAACTCAACACTTAGATTCGGCTTCAGCAGATTCAATACAGTTGAAGAAGTGAAAGAAGCTTCTTTGATCTTTGCAAATTTTATAAAATCCAAGAGATGACAATGAACGAAGCGTACAACCTCTTAGTCTCGGAAAAAGAGAAATTTCTTCACTTTTTCAAACATAGATTCCCTGTTTTCCACAATTCAAACATATTTTACAGGGATATCGAATACACAGTGCGATATTATCTGGATTCAAGGAATCAGAAGGTGAAGGCCGGCGAACTTATAAAAATCACCGCCGATCTCATTAAATATTTTGAAGGTGCCGGTGTTTTCGTTTACATGAGCCCTAAAACATGGATGGTAAATTATCCAGAATTTTCAACAACACCCCCGGTTGTGACAAGTGAAGCCGGAGTTACAAACTAAAGCCAGGACTTATTATGAGCATCAATCAAGTCGACCAGGAAATCTTAATTACTGATAAAGCAGCCAAACAAATTCTCAAGATCATGGAAGAGAATTCCGTCTCCCCGGGTAGCGGGCTCCGTGTCGGAGTAAAAGGGGGTGGCTGTTCAGGTCTTTCTTACACAATGAATTTCGCGGAGAGCGCGAATGATGCTGATACAGTTATTGAAGATAAAGGTGTAAGACTCTTTGTTGATCCCAAAAGCCTTTTTTATCTCATGGGCACTCAACTTGACTTTTCAGATGGGCTGAATGGCAAGGGTTTTACATTCGATAACCCGAACGCCGCGAAAACATGCGGATGCGGGCAATCGTTTGGAGTTTAAGTGAAAAGAAGAAATTTTCTCACCGCACTGGGTGTCCTTTCGGCCGCCGCTACTGTTAAACCCGTTAGCAATACTATTGAAAAGTTCAATCAATTAAATTTAACAAGGAGCAATTCCACAATGTCAAAATTTGAATTACCAAAACTGCCTTACAGCTATGATGCGCTTGAACCTGTCATCGATAAAATGACAATGGAGATCCATCATACAAAACACCATCAGGCTTATGTTACCAACCTTAACAATGCCATCGCGGGTACTGAAATGGAAGGTAAATCACTCGAAGAACTGATGTCGAATATCTCCAAGCATCCAGTTGCCGTCAGGAACAATGGTGGAGGACACTACAATCACTCTCTTTTCTGGAATTTGATGAAGCAGGGTGGAAGTACTCCATCAGGTGCTCTTCTTGAAGCCATTAATTCAACTTTCAATTCAGTTGACGAGTTCAAAGAGAAGTTTAATGCTGCTGCAATGACCAGATTTGGTTCAGGGTGGGCGTGGCTCGTTGTATCAGGTGGAAAACTTGTGGTTTCATCAACACCAAATCAGGATAATCCACTGATGGATGTTGCAGATGTAAAAGGCACTCCCCTTCTTGGTCTTGATGTTTGGGAGCATGCTTATTACCTGAAATATCAGAACAGAAGAAATGAGTATGTTGGCAATTGGTGGAACGTTGTCAATTGGGACGAGGTTGCCAAAAGATTTGCCGAAGCAAAATAAATTAACGGTCCCGGTTGGTGCTCAACCGGGACCCATAAAACCCCTGAAAATATGATCCCAATCTTTCCCCTCTCGTTGGTTGTTTATCCCGGTTCAAGATATCCATTACATATATTCGAAGAACGTTACCGAAACATGGTCCGTTACTCGATGAAGCTCGATGAACCTTTCGGAATTATAGTTTTGAATGACAATTCACTCGGTAGAATTGGCACTAAGGTTAAAGTTGAGTCCGTTACCAAAAATTATCCTGATGGAAGCTTTGACATAGTTGTCAGAGGTGAAGAGCGTTTTATTCTTAAAACCGTTCAGGAAAACATTATTGGTTATTTTGAAGCTGAGGTTGATCACTATTCTGATCTTATTACCGGTATTTATTCGGAACTTGAGGCTCAAGCTTTAAGTCTGTTTGATGAGGTGATCAAAAAGGCGGGTGTAAAGCTTGAAGATAACTTTTATATCAATCTTGAAGAAACACGGAATAAATCGTTCAAACTCGCTGAAAAAGCAGGCTTAACACTTGAGCAACAACAAACTCTTATTACACTTCAAAATGAAGGTGAAAGACTTGATTTCCTTATTGAACATCTGAAAAAGATGTCAGAGGAACTTGATAAAAGGGAGAGTATGAAGCATATTATGGAACGGGATGGTTACCTGAATTGAAGCAAAAAAAATCCCGGTCGCGAGACCGGGATTTTTTATTATAATGCAGATTTGAGCTTCATTCTGTTCAGTGCCCGCTGAAGTGATGCTTCAGCCCGGGCAACATCCACTTCGGGGTTGCCTTTGTCACTTATCCTTTTCCGCGCCCTTTCCGCGGCTTTTTCAGCTCTCGCGAGATCGATGTCGTTTACATTTTCGATCGACCTGACAAGTATCAACACCTTGTTCTTCAGAACTTCAGCAACACCATTTGATATGGCGAAAATAGTGTCACCCTGTTTTTCGGTACGGAGTTTCATTTTCCCGATCTCAAGTGTGCTGATAAGTGGAGCATGATCATGAAGGATCTGAAACTCGCCCACCGTTCCAGGAAGAGAAACCGA
This sequence comes from Bacteroidota bacterium, assembly GCA_023433685.1. Lineage (GTDB taxonomy): Bacteria > Bacteroidota > Ignavibacteria > Ignavibacteriales > Ignavibacteriaceae > UTCHB3. Next base: position 44,678 of record JAEYUD010000079.1, on the reverse strand, counting down.
AAGGACATTCCCCTCGTAAACTTTCCTTGAAGGTGTAAGTATTTCCAGATAGAACTCTTTCATTATTTGCTCATCTCTTTAGCTTTTTCGAATGCTTCTTCGATCTTGCCAACATACATGAATGCCTGCTCAGGAAGATCATCACATTCACCGTCAAGGATCGCCTTAAAACCCGCGATGGTGTCCTTCAACTCAACATACTTACCTTTGTAACCTGTAAATTGTTCTGCCACATGGAACGGCTGGCTAAGGAATCTCTGGATACGGCGTGCTCTTCTAACAACGATCTTGTCTTCGTCTGAAAGCTCATCCATACCAAGGATGTTGATAATATCCTGGAGGTCTTTGTACTGCTGAAGGTTTTCTTTAACTCTTTTTGCCACTGAATAGTGTTCTTCACCAACGATCTCAGGTGTTAATATTCTCGATGTTGAATCAAGTGGATCTACCGCGGGATAGATACCAAGCTCTGATATCTGACGGCTAAGCACGGTTGTGGCATCAAGGTGGGAGAACGCGGCGGCTGGAGCCGGATCGGTCAAGTCATCCGCTGGAACGTAGATCGCCTGTACCGACGTAATAGAACCTTTATCTGTTGAGGTGATCCTCTCCTGAAGCGCACCCATCTCAGTTGCAAGACTTGGCTGGTAACCTACCGCAGAAGGCATACGACCAAGAAGGGCCGATACTTCGGAACCTGCCTGGGTGAAACGGAAAATGTTGTCGATGAATAGAAGAACGTCTTTACCTTCTTCATCTCTAAAATACTCGGCAAGTGAAAGACCGGTAAGACCTACACGGAGTCTGGCTCCGGGTGGCTCATTCATCTGACCAAAAACAAGTCCTGTTTTATTTATTACGCCTGATTCGCTCATCTCAAGGTAAAGATCGTTACCTTCCCTTGTTCTTTCGCCAACACCTGCGAATACAGAATAACCACCGTGGTGAGTGGCAATGTTATTTATAAGTTCAAGAATAACAACTGTCTTTCCAACACCGGCTCCACCGAACAGACCTGTCTTACCGCCTTTTGAGTAAGGTTCAAGAAGATCGATAACTTTAATACCGGTTTCGAGCATTTCGGTTCCGGTCGAAAGTGTTTTGAATTCTGGTGCGGGTCTGTGGATTGGATAGTATTTGTCGGTATCTATTGGTCCCTTGCCATCAATTGGTTCACCAATAACATTGATCAATCTGCCAAGTGTATTGGGCCCAACGGGCACCATTATCGGCTTGCCTGTATCAATACAAACCATGCCTCTAACCAGACCATCTGTGGTATCCATGGCAACAGCTCTTACTTTATCTTCTCCAAGGTGCTGCTGAACTTCAACCACTAATTCTTCACCGTTTTCACGGGGTATTTTAACTGCGTTTAAAATGCCAGGTAGGTTGTTACTCTCGAACTGAATATCAACCACCGGACCAATAACCTGAACAATTTTGCCTTGAAGCGCCATTTTCTTCCTTATTTTTTAAAATTCAAGCTACAAATCTACTACTTTTTTAGCTCTTTATCAATCTGTAAATAGCTACCTAAAGAGGAGTTAAGCACAAAATCAAGTGTCTGTTGACAGACGGAATCGTACAACTTTTCCGTTAGTCTTGTCAACCACATAAAGTATCTTGTCGTAGTGCGCTACACCTGCAGGTTTTACAAAATTCTGAACTCCACCAAGCCTCTGGAGAATACCACCAAACTGGTTGAATCGATAGATGGAATCTTTGGCAATATCCGCAACATAAATGTTACCGGAACGGTCGATCGTCACATCTGATGGTTCTGTAAATTTGTTGATCTGCATCAGATCCGAACCACCCTGTGGTGAAAGTTTCAGTTCATACTGATCACCGATAGTACTTATAACATAAGTAAGCCACTGAACCCTGAAACTGTTGTCACCTTTGAGAGTAAGTATAAAATCAATGTTTCGTTTGTCAAAACCGACAAGCGACGAGATTCCGTTGGCAGATAGGATACCTGTACCATTCGGGTCAATAACAGGAAGACGACCTATAAGTGAATCCCTGCCTGCTGAAGATTTCTGGAAAGAAAGAATTGAATTATCAGGGTCGACAACACTTGTGTTATTCGGACCGGTACGGCTAATGTAAAAAGAATTGTTGTAGAAGACGGAGACACCAGTATAGGTGATCCTCAGATCAGAGGCAGAAACACCTGTACCGGGTCTTGGAAGTATCCTGGTAACGGGTGCTGCACCGAGATTATGACCGCCGGCTACCATGTCCACTTTGTAGACAGCACTTGCCGAAGTAGGGACATTGTTAACAACTGTGTCAAACCTCGCGACAACTATAAGATTTAACTGATAATCCTGCTCAATCTTAACAGGTTTTGAAAGGGTCAAAGTACTTAAAACATCTCCATTCTGATTCAGCATAACCACTCTGTTGTTATCTGTATCAGTAAGGTATATGAAATAGTCTTTACCGATAATTATGTCGGTAGGATTGTTGAATCCGCCCCATTCAGGAGTGAGCTTAACATAAACAGTGTCACCACCAACATTTCCGCCCGTTTTTTGGGAATCAAATACGCTGAGGTCGAACTTCTCGCCACATCCGGAGAAGAACAAAAGTGATAATATTGAAAGGAATCCAAGTCTTTTCATGTTATATCCCCAGAATGATCGAAAGTCTGTGAACGGCACCCAATCTCTCGAAATTAACGAGAGCATAATCAAATGTGAATCGCGCCATGGATATGGGCAGATTCAAACCGGCACCGAAACTGTAATTTTGCTCCTCGACATTTATTTTGTAGCCACCTCTTAACAGGAATGAAAGCCCTGTTGCCGGCTCCTTAAATGTATATTCAGCGCCAAGTGACAGATTTTCACTATTGTCATTTGGATGGTTCAACTGTATCGAAGTGGTAACTTTATGATGTTCGGTTTCATAAGGTTCAAATGCAAATCCCAATCTGAACATGGTCGGTGGTGAAAATTCCTGCCAGTTGGAGTTTTTACGTCCGCCTACGAGAACCACGTCACCGTCAGGAGCGAGTTGATTTCCGAAATTCGAAAATGCTACCGCAAACCTGGTGGAACCCAGACCTGTCCAGTAGTATGTACCGAAATCAAGAAGCACTCCCCTCATTTTCAACTTGTCGAGGGTTTCTTCCATATATTTTACTGTGGCGCCAAAACTGAATTTATCAGTCATCTTTCTGGAGTAGCTCAACGAGACTGCCAGATCAGAAAAAGTAAAATATTCACCGGTACCAAAAGGCGCGAACTCAGTGGTGACTTTCATGTCCCCGGCCGAAAGCATTGTCAGTGATACACCAACCGCGTCGTCAGGTGTTATATGATACACACCACCCGCAAAGTTGTGTTTAACATCGACCAACCAACTGTTATGTGAAAAGATCACCTGATTGTCGCCAAATTGTACGAGCGCTGCCGGGTTCCAGTAAAGCGCACTGGCGTCATTGCCTACAGCCACGAATGCGTCACCCATGGCTGAAGCCCTTCCACCAACTCCGATTTTAAGGAACTGAGCGGCGGAAATTCCGGCGCGTTGCCCTCCAAGAACAGGAAAAAGCTGCCCAAATGACTGACCGGTTATCAATATTGCAAAGAGAAATAGAATTTTTTTCATTTTAGAACTTAAAGCTTACACCAAGTTTAACGTTGCGTCTGGTTAAATATCTTGCAGGGTTATATGGATAGGGACTCAACGGAGCCTGCAGATCCGGATATAATGGATCGTTCCAGGATCCTGGAGTCGGATCACCGTATTCATAGGCTTTCCCTGTCGCCGGGTTGATAATAGCCGAGTTTTGAGTATCAAGAATGTTGTTCACTTCGAGGAATACACTGAAACGGAAAGTTCCGATCTTGATGTACTTTTCAAAGTTGGCATCAATATAAAACCAGTTATCTCCGATAGCCGTGTATCGCTCACCTCTGACAAACTCATACTGAGGTCTTCCATCAGTTTCATAACTTCCGGTAAAGACTGCAGGAGTGTATCTTTTACCTGATTGATAAAAGAACCTTAAGTTGAGGTTGTAATCGTCGAGAATACCGTTACCAAAGTCGAACAGAGCTTCTCCCGGGGCAACATAGAAATTTGTTGTAAGAGTAGCAGTTATTGGTCTGTCCCAGGCCATATACTGTTCTTTAATCGACTCTTCAAGAGTACCTTGAGCGATCAGAACACCTTCGTCAGATGACGAACTTTTACCTGTTACTTCAGAATATGAGAAAACGGCGTTTGCTCTGAACCACTTCCCTATTCGTTTCTGGTATTCAAATTCCAGACCACGGGAACGGGCATAGTCAGCATTAACGTAGGTTGTGAATCTCTGGGTCGCGAACCTCGGACTCGATATCTTCGCAGTTCTTGTACTGATGTAATCGAAAATATCTTTGTAGTACGCGGTAATTGTAAGAACATCGTCATCTGTGAACTGTGACTTCACGCCAAGTTCATAAGCAACAGTAGTTTCAGGTTTCAGATTCGGATTACCAAATCTCTGAAATGAAGACTGCGAGTTGTATGGGTCGAGCTTCGCGTAAACAAATTGCGGTTTGGGCCATTTACTGAAATGACCATAAGAGAAAAACAATGTCTGCGAATTGGTGATCGGGTGGGAGATACCAAGTCTTGGGCTAAGCCTTGCCTTGAAGTACCTGTCTCCGAAAAATTTATAACTGTCGTCGTAATAATTCGCTCTTACTTCGTCAGGAATGGTAATAACATCCGGGTTTTTCACAGCGTCATCAACGTATTTACCGGGGAACCAAAAATCGAATCGCAATCCGAAATTAAGGATCATGCCACCGAAGTTGATGTTATCCTGAGCATACATTGCGCCGATCATCGGATGAACTTTGTAGATATCGTTGTTCAGACCCAGTGCTCCAACCCATGGCTGATAGATATCAACAACCTGCATCTCCTGAAACTGAAGCTTGAATCCGGCTTTGAACTTGTTCTTTTCATCAAAGAAACTCGTAAGATCCCCGGCGATTGAAAGTTCATCCAGATAATGGTCATGCCATGTGTACGGATTACCAACATCCCAGAATCCGTCACCGGGAATCACACCAACAGTATCTCTACCGAGATTGTAATACTCAACCGGGAAGTTGGGAATGTCTTTCGGCTGACGGTACTGGGTCCAGTCCTTGCCATTCGCGTCGGTTCTTAAATTGGTAAGAAATTTGCCAATTTTGAGCTCATAAAATGTCTTGGTATTCAGCGTGTGTGTTACGCTTAGAGTATTAAAGATATTTTTATGAGTAAAAACGTTTGCGTTATCAAGGATATTCTGGAACTCATACTGATATCCGGGGCTGGGTTCAACATACTCAAGATTTGACTGAAGTGACTGTGAGTTCTGGTTAATCGATACAGACTGGTTGAACGAGTATGATATCTTGAAAGTAGGTGTAACCTTATAGGTTAATTTTGCCAGTCCATACAGACTGTTTTCAAGCTTTGGCGCGTATTTCGTTCCAAAAAACGTGGATGAATTTAGCGCGGATATCTTTGGTTTGTAGTATCCCTGTGTTATGCCATTTGAAAAACCGAGGTACAGGTTCGAAAAGAATGAAACTTCACCGGGTATTTCAACTCCGAGTGCGGGAAGAAGATACTTGGTGATCGGTTCAGGCCCTGAAAGACTGATCTCCATAATGTCAATGTTGAACACATGTGGATCAGAGGCAGAAGCGATGTTATCGGTTTTGTAGGAGAGGAAACCATTATAACGCTGTACACTTCCCTCTTTTGTTTTAACGTTAACAACACCTGATGTTGCCTGACCATATTCAGCATTGAATCCGCCAGTGATAACCTCAACCTCTTCGAGAGAGTTGGCACTGATTTGCAGTCCAAAACCGGTACCTGCCAATGGATCCTGGACAGATATTCCATCAAGAAGAAAAGCATTTTCGTAAGATCTGCCACCTCTGATATGGATGGCATTATCATTGGAAACAACACCGGCCTGTTGAGCAATTACATCCGTAACATTCTCAACAACTGCCAATTCAATATCCTCACTTGATACAGTTTTCTTGCTTTGAGTCTCCTCTACATCAACCAATGGTTTGTCACCAATAATAACAACATCCTGGGTGAGGGTAAGAGAAGTCTCTTCAAGTTTAACATCAATGGGAGTTTTAGTATTCGCGGTGACCTTGGTTCCCGTAAACTGGACGGTTTTGTAACCGATGAATGAGATTTCAACAGTGTACGAACCTGGAGCCACATTCTTGATCAGAAAATTGCCGTCGACATCTGTGGCGGCACCGTAATAAGTACCTTTTAGAATGACGTTCACACCCGGAAGAGGTGTCTGGTTCTTTTTATCAACGATCTTCCCACCAATACTGCCGTTCTGCGCGTAAACAGTAAAAACAGATAACAGAAGAAAAAGTGATATCAATTGTTTCATGCGTGCACCATGCTTCATATCGAAATTCCAAACTCATCGAAAAGCACTTTTTCGAAAAGCTGGCTGACATTTGAGTTACCATTAAGCTTGTTCAATGGCAACCCGATGAAAAACAAGTTTTTGTTTCCGTTTATAAACCCGGTGTATCCCGGAATCTGTGACCCGGAAGAACGGTATATCGGTCTGGCAAGTGTACTGTTCGGGAACACCCCGAAATTGCCAAGTATTGTTGATGAAGACTTTAATACAGGATATCCTGCATTAGCAGGGTTTCCGGATTCAACCACAAACTCAACATTTGAAGCCAACACGGTAACCAAATTTGAAATAGAGTCAACGGGTAGAAACTCTCTCAATGCAAGAATGTCGGGAGCCGGATTTCTTGGAAATTGCATCGACATCATTATCTTTCCGCCGTTGGCAAGATATTTGTCAACCACGTTCTGAGCAGCCTGGATGGAAGGATTATTATCCGCGTACCAAACTACATAGTTAAACAATTTCAGAGTAAGATAGAAATTGTAACTGAAAAACGGAATCTGCCTGCCGGCAATGTTCAGAGTATCAAACTTACCAGCCAGGGTTCCACCACGGATGGTCGAAAGCTGGTTGTTATAAAATGCTGTGGCGTCATCTGATGTAGTATAATCATCGATAAGCAACATTTTGCCTACCGGCTTTCTGACATACCATGATTTGTTTGCTCCCGGCATCTCAATAAACTGGGTTTTGGCCCCTGAGATATCGACTGCCTGAACATACACCTTGTTGAACCCGTTCAGCACCATTCCCTTAAGTTTCGCAGGGAAAATATTGAATTCAGCTCCATCTATCAATATTTCTGTTTCGGGGTTGGCAGATTGAAAATCGCGAACGCGAAGTGTGACCAAACGGGTTGAACCTCTCAACTCCACGTAATTTGCCGTGTTGTTGGTATCGTTCAATACAATATTTATCTTCTGTATCGATTCGTCTCCATCCAGATCAGAAGCCTTCCACTTGAAGGTCATAACCGGTAATGAAGAGGCAGGAACCACGGTAAGGGTATCCCACTCGATTTTTGGAGGGGTGTTTTTTATCGGAAATTTGAGATCTGCCGGTGTCGGGTCGATCAAGCCGATATCATAAAACTTTTCGCCCGCGTCATATACCCCGTTTTTGTTGGCGTCAACAAAGGGCTCCGGACCGTAATTAATTCCGTTCTGAACAATACTGTTGTCATAAACACCATTGCCGGAATTGTCCGCCGCGCTCACTTTGAAATGGTAAGAAGTATCAGCAGCGCCGATCTGCAGAGCAAAGGCACTGTCATTCTTTGTCGTGAATGTCCAGGTACGGTCATCCCAAGTAAAGTAGTAACCAATTACGAGCCCATCGGGGTCATCTCCCCACCAGTTAACGGTGATCCGGCTTGGTTGCTGTGCTACCGTTGAGTCTGGATAAAGAAACAGATGTGTATCGGGCGGAAGGTTTTCAACCCTCACCCCTGTAAGACTTTCTTTACAGGAATAAAGACCAAATACAACTGGTAATGTAAAAAATAATAATATAATCTTTTTTCGGAGCTGCATAAAAAATCCAAAGGAGGCTCCTGAAGGAGCCTCCTTTTTGGTTAAGGAAATTACTTCATCAAAATCATTTTCTTCACGGATGAATTAGCACCCGCGTCGATCTTGTACAGGTAGACACCTGAAGGAAGTGCCGAAGCATTAAAGTAAACCTTGTAATTACCGGCTTCTTTAAATTCATTTATAATCGTCTGAACTTTCCTTCCGAGTACATCAAATATTTCGAGCTTTACATTATCGCCTTTTGGCAGGCTGAACTCGATTGCAGTTGATGGATTGAACGGATTGGGATAGTTCTGTCTCAAGGCAAACTCAGCAGGAACCACTTCGTTTTCAACACCGGTGGTGTATCCAACAAAATCGTCATCCTTTCTGGGAGTGAGTTTGTAATTTGAGAATGAAAAATAAAGTACACCTGTAAGTGACGAGAATCTCGCGAGCGAATCAACCTGGATACCGGAAAGGTTTGGTTCCCAGTTGTTATGATACTGGTGATTTCCATCCTGAAGTTCAACACGGGTTGCACCCGAGTTGTCATCAACAAGAATCTCGCCAAAGTTTCCTGTCATATCCGCATTGGTTCTGGTGATAATTGGATTCACATACTTAATGAGAACACTCTCATATTTTTCTGCATCAACAACTCCACCGGCTTTAGCTCCGATAGTGCCTGTTGTTACAACTATAGGTGCAGGAAGTGGATTATTGGTTGAATTCACAACGATAGCTGTAACTGAATCGAGAGTGGTCACGTTAAAGTCTTCATATACTTTACCGCTGACAGTAACATTATCACCTCTCTTGAGGTTGAGTGCATCAAAACCTTTGATCCAAATACCGGACCATGGAGTTGAACCGTTCTGCATATAAACTCTTAGCGCGGTTGTACCAAAACCAGGAATATCAGAAGTGTCAGCTGTAACAACACCGGTTAAAGTAACTCTATAGTTGTTTAAAGCGCTGAAGCCAGATCCATAGGGACTGTACTGAACGTCCTGAATGGTAAGAGGCCTGTTAAGAACAGGATAAAACCATCTGTTACGTGAAGTATCTGCTGGATTCATGGTTACTCTGTTTTCATTATCCTGAGCCCAGAAGAAATAATCAACCACGGCTGAATCCTGGGCAACACCCGGAATGGTGGCAACAAATGAGTTTGTATCAGAAGTGCTTCTGGTGAGAGCCAGTTCGTTGTAACCTCCCATGTTAACCCTGTAGAAGAGTTTTGCTGAAGTAATAAAACCATCAAGGTCGATAATCCTTGATGAAACTTCAACAGGAACATTCGATGCAACGTAGGCATTATTTCTGGTAATGGATGAAATGCTCGGTGGAGTTGCTCCAACTTGCATGTCACCAGGGTAAAGTGGAACTATGTAGTAACCATCGGCTCTGGTGTGCACAACGCCTCTGATGTACTCAAGAAATGTTCCATCTGCGGGAGCATCATAGTCAGTAAGACCTGTAAGTCTGTGCGCTCTTTTTGTAAAGTAACCGGACTGATCATACATCGTCATGTAGTTACCGTTACCATCGTTAAATCTGAAAACGCCGGAAGTGTTGTTTCTGTCGCTGGTAAGTACGTTCCTTATAACAACATACATACCTTCGTATTTCTCACCGTCAGGTTTAATGACACCATTTTCCATGAACACTGACATGGGGAGTTCGATCGGGTCAGGTCTCTTGGTTGCCTGAGAAACGAACTGAACCGGTGTAGGTGGATTTACAAGCAAATTGGCTTGAATAGTGTTGCCTGAGAAGACGGAGATCACAGCAGTGAATTCCCAAACCTGAGCGGTATCAACAAGATCAAATCCCGTATTCTGATTTACTCCGGTTGTATCATTCTGAATTACAGTGATTCCGCCAAATTGCTGGCCCGCCGGATCCTGAACATAGGCATACCAACGGCCACCGGCTGCGATGATCCTTCTTCTATCGAGTGTAGGATCTACAACAGGGCGCACTAAAATGAGACCCTGAAGTCTGACTGTATCACCAAGGTAATCTGAATATTCAATACCCGGTGAAAGAAGCGAATCGGGTGTTGCTGTTAATTGCTGAATTGTCAGCAGAGGGTAGCTCTGTGAAAATCCGACACCCATCAGCAAAAATGAGAAAAGAATGAGATATCTTTTCATTTTTGTTCCTTATTTATTTGATAACTAAAAACTTGCCTTTTTTGATCGTGCCTGTATCCAGATCCTTCACGGTAAAAAGATACAAGCCTGAAGCGATTGCCTGGTCGCCATCAGAGATCAGATCCCACGCGTGTTCCCCGCCTGACATTTTCTGTGTTCCTCCCGGTGAGAAATTCTGGAACCAGCGAAGATCACTGCCATTGCTGCTCCCGTTATGTTCCAACTTTTTTATCACATCCCCTGCAAGTGTATAAATTACAATCTCTGACCGTGCCGGGAGGTTATAAAAATAAAGTTTTCGTAAACGCTCAAATGATCCATCCCAGTAAGCATTTGCATAATACGGGTTTGGATAAACACCGATCTCAACATCCTCTCGTGAAGTCGGAAGTGTACCCGGTATCACTCTGTGAACATTAAAAAGATAACTCGATTCAAGACTTTCAATTCTGTTAACCGGGTCTCCTTTATCGAACGCAGAGACATTGAAGAGATATTGCCATCCATTAAGAAGGTTTTCAACTTCGAATTTATACCAGTATTCTGTGGGGTCGCCTTCAAAAGTTACGGGTTGTGGAAGAGTAACATAGTTGAACCCGGTATTGAAGAAGAGCGAGTTACCTGTGCTGTCAAACTCTGCCATTTTAACTAATGCCTGAGCGTCCGTGGAATTGTTCTGAAAGTCGAATCCGGCATTCGATCTATAAATCCGGTATCCTTCAAAATCTTTAACTCCCGAGATGGGATCAACACTGTTTTCAGCTGATTTATCCCAGTAAATGGTAGCTTTTCCGTTTTGTGGAACTACAACAACACGAGGTGATACCGGAGGCGCTGGAAGTATATATCTGTCTAACTTACCATTTCCATTGAGATCTTCTCCAGGATCGAGAACCCCATTGCGGTTTTTGTCTTCACCGCTGTAAGCACGCATAGCCCAGTCAGCATTTGCAATCAGATTTTTTCTCTGTTCATCAGAGTCAAGTGAAGCAGGATCATCGCCAAATTTCTTGGCCGCTACAATCGCGAAAACAACGTTTATCGAATCTCCGGGTGCTATCTTCTTGAAGCCTCCCGCAGAGAGAAGCAATGATCTGTTGGTTGGAGTTTTTAATGTCGCGGGATTCACACCGTATTTATACCGCGCGCTCGATCCAAAGAATCCAAGCATTTTGGTATATCTTTCCTGATCCGTTTGTGGGGCAAAGAATAATGGATCGGATGTGTTCCTGAACTGCCAGTTCACATAGTTTACGCTGTCATAACGAGCATCTGCTCCGAGGAACTGCACGCCAATGTAACTGTCTGTAAAGCCCGGGTCACCATTCGAATCAAATTCATAAGCGACTTTGATCGAATCCATATAACCGTTTCCACCTTTATTAAAGAACGCTGACCCGCCGGGCGAGGTAACTTTGGTGTTTCTCACAACAGCGTCAGTCCACATGCCAACATAGACACTGTCAAGGTATTTGTTGGAAACGTTTTTGATGGTATAATTAAAGATAACGAAGAAGTCTGCGAATGGAAAGTTCCAGGCATAGGTTTCAAGGTGAACACCCAGTCCAAGAGGATTGTGTTCCTGTATCGGCTCACCGTTTTCCCAAACAAGATTTGTATCACTAAAATCCATAACGAAATCCTGGTGGGATACCGCTTCAGGTTTGTAATATCTTGAAGTCAGAAGTGAGGAACGCTCTACAACGCGGGCATCCTTGCTGTTGGTAAACTCGAATCCGCCGCCTCTGGCAGAAACAGACGCGGCATCAACAGCTCCTGTTGTCACAAAAGGTCCTGATTTACCGGTGCCAAGTGAGTCGTTGCTTATAAATCCGCCGACATAAAGCCCGCCGTCAAAAATATGTTCGATACCACTTCCCTTTGGGTACTCACAGGAGGGTTGCTGGGGCCAAAGGGCGAAGCCATGACCGTAAGTACCAAAGTTGGTGATGGTTATTCCAATGTTACCTATTGAGGTGTATTTGGAGTTATCATCTTTACGGAAAGCGTTAAGTGACGGGATTTCCTGCTGGGCAAGCAAGGTGAACTGAAGGGTGCAAACAAGTAGAAAAAGTTTTTTGGTGTTCATCTGAAAAATAAAAAAAATGAGACTTTAAATAAAACGATTTGTCGGTTCTAAAAAAATAAAAGACTTTAACAAATCGTTAATTTTGAACTGTTACCATCCGGGCCTGCTTGTCGGCATGATACGAACTGCGGACCAATGGAGCTGATTCAACAATTTTGAAGCCCATTTTCAATCCTTCTTCCTTGTAATAGTTGAACTCCTCCGGAGTTACGTACCTGTGAACTGGAAGGTGCTTCACTGTAGGTTGAAGATACTGTCCAATAGTAAGAATATCGCAATTGTGATTAACAAGGTCGTGCATCAATTCGATCACCTCTTCAGTGGTCTCACCAATCCCAACCATTATTCCACTTTTGGTTTTTAATCCCCTTTCATGGAACCACTTGATCACATCAAGACTTCTTTGATATTTCGCCTGGGGTCTCACGGCGTGATACAAGCCAGGGACAGTTTCAAGGTTGTGATTGAGGATATCCGGCGGATTCTTCATTATCGTTTCAAACGCCGGTTCGTAGCCTTTAAAATCCGGGATCAATATCTCTATTGTACAGCCCGGAGTGGTTTCCCTGATGAGCCTTACGGTTTCAGCGAAAATTCCGGAGCCGCCATCAATAAGTTCGTCCCGGTTAACCGAGGTTATCACCACGTGTCTTAACTGAAGATTCGCAACGGCATCAGCAACTCTTCTGGGTTCATCAAGATCAAGTTCGGTTGGTAATCCAACTTTGATGTTGCAAAATCCGCAACTTCTTGTGCAAGTGTCACCGAGAATCATGAATGTGGCGGTTCTGTGGTTCCAGCATTCCGCGAGGTTAGGACATTTTGCTTCTTCACAAACTGTATTAAGTTTGTTATTCCGCATCAAATTCTTTACATCAACGTAGTTCTTCCCTGTTGGAAGTTTTACCTTTAACCACTCGGGTCTTTTACCGGCCAGTGATCTTGCATCAGTCACTTTCGAGGCAAAATCACGCTGATGTTTATTTATCGTTTTTCTTTCCAATTCGGTCGTCTCTATTAATAGATAAGTTTTTCGTCAAAATTTTCGAGATTTTCTCTTACTGCTTTTAAGAACAGCCCGCCAAGCATGCCGTCAACGAGTCTGTGATCATGCGACAGCGTCAGATACATCATTGGTTTGATCGCTATAGTATCCATACCATCCACCTCTACCACCACGGGTCTTTTAACCACTGCACCCACTCCCAGGATCGCCACTTCCGGCTGATTGATAATAGGAGTACCAAAGAGTGTTCCGAACACGCCGTAATTAGTGATCGAAAAAGTGCCGTTTGTGATATCATCCGGAGTTAACTTTTTGTTTCTTGCCCTCAGAGCGACATCATTTATCGATTTTGCAAGCCCGATGATGTTCTTTTCTTGTGAATTTTTAATGTTCGGCACTATCAGTCCGTTTGGCTGTACAGCCACGGCTATACCCAGGTTCACATATTTTTTGGTTATAATATTGTCACCTTCGATCATCGAGTTTACAAGAGGATATTCTCTTAAAGCACGAATAACGGCATGTGCGATAAATGCCATGTACGTAAGTTTTACACCCTCGCTTTTCTCGATCGATTCTTTATTAGCCTGAATATATTTGTGGATCCTGCTCATATCAACTTCAGCGAGACCCGTTACGTGAACGGAAGTGTCTCTGCTGTTCACCATGTGAGCCATGATCTTTCGGCGGATGTTGTCCATCGGAGTGACTTCCACATCGCCACCACTGAAGGTAAATTGTGGTTTCGGCTGCGATACCGCCGCGGGAGCGGGGGCTGGTTGTGCCACTCTCTGCGCGGATTGAACTGCTACCGGTATCGAACGGCTCGAGATAAACGCGAGTACATCGTTCTTGGTTACTCTTCCACCAACCCCGGTACCTTTTATTGATTCAAGTTCTTTAACCGACACCCCCTCTTTTCTGGCAATGTTCATAACCAATGGCGAGAAAAACTTGTCGGATGACTCTTCTTCAACAGAAGGAGGTGCAGCATTTCTTGCAACCATGTCGTGCATGGCTACCGGTTCATCAACCTGGATCGGCTCAACCACAGGTAGTGGTGCCCGCGCTGTGACAGTGCTTCCGGCGCCAGACAATCTTGCCACGATGGTACCCACAGAAACGGTTTCCTGCTCTTTCACAAGAATTTCCGCTACAATTCCATCAGCGGGTGAGGTAATTTCTGTATCGACCTTGTCAGTACTTATCTCAAAAAATGTCTCATCCATCTTAACAGGGTCGCCAACTTTTTTGTGCCATTTTATTATGGTGCCTTCCATAACGGATTCGCCCATCTTTGGCATGGGAATATCAACCAATGACCCTGAAGGTTTGTTTTCGGCGGCTCCGGGTGTCTCAACTACCTGTACAGATTCCACAATTTCAGGCTCGGAAGCCTTTGGTGCAATCGGAACCGCTTCTGAACCCTCGGTGGCGAGTCTGGCAACCACCACGCCAACAGCGACAGTTTCCTGTTCATTCACTAAAACTTCACTTAAAATTCCGGCTTCCGGTGAGGGTATTTCAGTATCCACTTTATCGGTGCTGATCTCAAAGATGATCTCATCCTTCTTTACTGCATCGCCCGGTTTTTTATGCCATTTAATGATGGTTCCTTCAGTAACGCTCTCGCCCATTTTGGGCATTACAATGTCGATATTCATGAAAATCCTCGTATTAATATTTTGCCAATTCTTTGATCGCCTGATAGACACCTTCCCTTGAAGGAAGAACTGCATCTTCGAGTACCGGGCTGTATGGAATGTGTGCATCCTTTGCGGCGTACCGTCTGACGGGACCGTCAAGATGCTCAAAACAGTCGGATGAGATCCTCGCGACTATCTCGGCACCAAATCCCGCTGTAAGAGTATCCTCGTGGATGACAATAGCTTTTCCGGTGTTCTTCACTGAATCATATATGGTCTGTGAGTCAAGAGGAATGATTGTTCTGATGTCGATCACTTCAACGCTTACGCCTTCCTCTTCCAATCTCTTAGCGGCAAATACAGCTTCCCAAACCAATGCGCCCCATGTAACCACGGTGAGGTCATTACCTTTTCTTATGATCCTCGCTTTGCCGAAAGGCACAAGATAATTCTCATCCGGCTCAGGAGCCATCGCGAAAGACTGCCTGTAAAGCCCTTTGTGCTCACAGAAAATGACAGGATCATTGATGCGCATCGCGGTCTTAAGAAGACCTTTCGCGTCCGCCGCGTTTGAGGGGTATGCTATAAAAAGTCCCGGGACATGCGCGAATATCGATTCAATGTTCTGACTGTGATAAACGCCACCATGGATATATCCACCTACGGCAACCCTCGTTACCACGGGGGAGGGCCATTCGTTGTTCGATCGATACCTGTACGTTGCGGTTTCATTCTTTAACTGCATGAATGCAGGCCAGATATAATCACCAAATTGTATTTCGACTACCGGTTTCATTCCGGCGAGTGCCATTCCGGTGGCAACTCCCGCGATACTTGCTTCAGCAAGAGGGCTGTTAAAAACTCTCTTATTCCCGTATTTAGTAGAGAGCCCTCTTGTAGCAGTGAACACACCACCTTTTTTATCGGCAATATCCTCACCAAAAACATAAATCTTGTCATTTATTGACATTTCTTCGCTCATCGCGTGATTGATGGCGTCAACCATAACTATGTTCTGACCGTTCAGAGAGCTCGCCTCGTACGGAAGTGATTCACGCAGACCACTTTCGTCAAATACATATTTTGTAGCTGTCGTCGGATCCGGAGCCTTTTCAGCGGCAGCTTCATCAACTGCTTTATTAATAGACGCATCCACTTCATTTCTGATCTGCTCAAGCTCCGCTTCGTTGAAAATTCCGGCAACCAGCACATCATGCCCGAATCTGAATATCGGGTCATTACGCTGATCATCTTTCAATTCATCTTCTGACCGGTATTTCTTATGGTCATCTGACGATGAATGTGAGTGAAGCCTTACTGTGTCCGCTTCAATTAGTGCAGGTCCGCTACCGGATTTGATATACTCAACGGCGGCTTTCACAACGTTGTAAGACTCAAAAAAGTTTGTGCCGTCAACCTTGAACCTTTTAAGGTTTGCATATCCGGCCATCATTTCCGAAATACTGTTGCCTGCTCCGCCACTCTGACTCGAAACATGGACGGAAATGGCATATTTATTGTTTTGAATACAGAAAAGGACAGGAAGTTTTTCTCTTGAAGCCCAGTTAACAGCTTCATGAAACTCTCCCTGGCTCGTGGTACCTTCGCCGGAACTTACGTAAGAGATGTTATTGATGCCCTGACGCTCGGAAGCAAGTGCTGTACCCACTGCCTGAAGGAACTGAGTACCTGTCGGACTTGATTGTGTTGGAACCAAATTGGGTCTTTTTACACCGAAGTGACATGGCATTTGCCTTCCTCCGCACGCGGGATCATCGGCCTTGCCGAAACAGGCGAGGAAGAAATCCCTTGTTGACATACCCGACATTAATGTAAGGGTGAGATCCCTGTAGTATGGGAAAATCCAGTCTTTTGTTGAATCAAGCAGCAATCCAAGAGCCGACTGAATTGCTTCGTGCCCCGCGCCGGCAATATGAAAGTAGGTCTTGCCTTGCCTAAGCAAGTTCATAGCCTTGGTATCAATCTGGCGGGCGAGGTACATGTACCTGTACACCATGGAGAGAGTCTGTTTGTCAAGGTTTGTCAAAGTGGTGCCACTACCTGATCTGTTATTTTTCTTTAGTGGTTTTTCTTCAACGATCACTGATTTCGCCATTTTGGTCCTTGTTATTTTTCAATATTGGTTAGTTGATGAAGTGTCTTCTCAAGTATATCATCATGCCCGAAATGAAAAGCAAAACGGTTTTTTATCTTGCTTTTTATTTCGTCCATGTCGATCTCCCTGCCGAGTATTTTCGAGAGAGATGTTACTTCTTTGTCTTTGATACCACATGGGATGATCCCGCTGAAAAGATTCAGATCGGTGTTAATGTTAAAAGCAAATCCATGCATCGTAACCCATCTGCTTATTTTAATTCCAATGGCAGCAATTTTTTCCTCGGAAATCCAAACGCCGGTGAAACCGTCTTTTCGTCCGGCAGTAATACCGTAGTCAGCCAAAACATCGATCATCATTTCTTCAAGAGTTCTAAGGTATAGATGCGAATCCGGCTTCCATTTCTGCAGATCAATTATCGGATATCCCACAAGTTGCCCGGGCCCATGATAAGTGATGTCCCCTCCCCTGTCGATCTCGAAAACTTTTATTCCGTTCTCTTCAAGGTATTGATCAGAGCCGATCAGATTTGCCCTGTCAGCTGTTTTGCCTAAAGTATAGGTATGAGGATGTTCCAGGAGCAGAAGTGTATCCTCTATTTTCCCTTCGCGTCTAAGGGAGTGGAGACGATACTGCAGATCCCAGGCCTCACCATAAGGCACAAGTCCGGGATCCGCATAAAATAATTTTTTAGATATGGATGGCCTCACCGTTAGCCATCGCGGCGGCTTCCATAACAGACTCTGACAGGGTCGGATGCGCGTGAACTGTTTTTATGATCGTTTCGTAGGTGGCTTCCAGCGATCTGGCAATGCCAAGTTCGGCGATCATTTCGGTGGCTTCCGAGCCGATAATATGGGCTCCAAGAAGTTCACCATACTTTTCGTCGAAGATCAATTTCACAAATCCGTCTCTTTCACCGATAGCAAAAGCTTTGCCGGATGCCATAAATGGAAATTTACCGATCTTAAGTGAGTAACCCATCTCACGGGCTTTTTCCTCGGTTAAGCCGATACTCGCCACTTGAGGCTGGCAGTAAGTGCAGCCCGGAATATTTCCGTAATCAACAGGAACTGTGTGGATACCTTTAATTGTCTCAACACAGTGAATACCTTCAGCACTTGCAACATGCGCGAGCCATGGTGGCCCTATAACGTCACCAATAGCGTAAACACCGGGAACATTTGTCGAGTAATTGCTTTTGTCAACCTTAATGTGTCCCTTGAATGTTTCAATTCCGAGTTCTTCGACGCCAATTCCTTCAATATTTCCGGTAACACCTATAGCTGATAGCACTTTTTCAGCTTTTAATTCGATTGATTTACCATCTTTGGTTATAACAACTTTAACACCGTTTTTGCCCGGGGTTGCCGACTCAACGGTGGCACCGGTATAAATTTCGATCCCGCGCTTTTTGAAGCTTTTCGCGAGAGCATCGGATACTTCCCTGTCCTCTACCGGCAGTATACGGTCAAGCATCTCTATTATTGTTACTTTTGTTCCCAGTACCGAATAAAAATAAGCAAACTCAATTCCGATCGCCCCGGCTCCGACAACGATCAGACTTGAAGGCATTTCAGGAAGAGTCATTGCTTCTGAACTGGTGATAATATCTTTTCTGTCTACAGGGATCGAGGGTACCATTCTTGGTCTCGCCCCCGTGGCGATTATTATTTTTTCCGCTTCAACAGTCTCAAGTTTTTCACCGTTCTCACCGAGAATATCTATCGTATTCTTGCCCGAAAGTTTTCCGAACCCGCGAATACGGTCGATCTTGTTCTTTTTGATCAGCATTTCCACGTTCTTCGAGATACGTTCGGAAATGTCGCGGCTTCTTTTAATTACCTTGGAAAAATCGATGCTCACTTCTTTGAATGAAATGCCGAAATCAGCACTGTGATTTGAAAGATTATCGTAGATTTCTGCATTTTTAAGGAGGGATTTTGTAGGTATGCAGCCCCAGTTCAGGCAAATTCCGCCAAGATTGTCTTTATCAATCACTACGGTCTTTAATCCCAGCTGAGCAGCCCGTATGGCCGCAACATAACCGCCGGGCCCACCACCAAGTATGGCGAGATCGTATTTCGACATTTAGATGTTCCTCGAATTTGATGTAAAGTGAATTTTAAATATACTCATTTTTAGGGAGTCAATAAAAAGGTACAACCTGCAGGTCACTTACCGAATCCAGTCTCACCTGCAAGGTCTATAAAATGATCAAGGATATCAGGATTGGCGAGAGCTTCCCTGTTGTCGGGTTCCCCACCTTCGAAAATCCTGGAAACGGCTATCTCAACTTTCTTTCCGCTTATTGTCCGGGGAATATCGGGCGCAACCATTATTCTGTGAGGCACGTGCCTCGGTGAGGCCTTTTCTCTTATCAGTTTTTTAATTTTTATGGTAAGGTCAGGTGTAAGTTCCAGCCCGGTGGCCAGAACTATAAAAAGAAATATCTCGACATCATCTCCCACGTTCACTCCACTGACCAGGGAGTCAGATACTTCCGGCAACTCCTCGACGATCCTGTATATCTCCGCGGTTCCAATTCTTACTCCACCAGGATTTAGAGTGGCATCACTTCTTCCATAAACAACAATTCCCCCACCAGGTGTGATCCTGATAAAATCACCATGCCGCCATACACCGGGGAAATAGTCGAAATATGCCTTGTGGTATTTAACTCCATCAGGATCATCCCAGAAGAATACAGGCATGGAAGGGAATGGTGCAGTGCAGACAAGTTCGCCTTTTTGGTCTTCAAGCGAATTTCCTCCGGCGTCAAAAACCTCCACCTTCATACCAAGTCCCCTGCACTGAAGCTCACCAGCTACAACAGGTAACAGAGGATTGCCAAGCATGAAACACGAGACAATATCCGTACCGCCGGAGATCGATGACAACTGAATGTCAGGCTTTACATCTTTGTAAACATAATCATAGTTGTGCTCCACGAGCGGTGAACCGGTCGAGAGTATCGTCCTTAACTTGCTTAAATCATTCGCTTTTCCTGGTTTTAACCCGTTTTTTTCTGAAAGACTTAAAAATTTTGGACTGGTGCCAAAAACATTTATATCTTCATCGGCGACAAACTTCCATAAAACATCATCACCGGGATAAATTACTGATCCATCGAAAAGAACCACTTCGCTTCCGGTGAATAAACCACTGATCAGCCAGTTCCACATCATCCAACCCGTGGTTGTGTAGTACAAAAGTTTGTCTCCGGGTTTGAGATCGGTGTGTAGATACAGTTCCTTGAAATGTTGAAGCATGACCCCACCGGTTCCATGCACAATGCATTTCGGTTTTCCCGTGGTACCGGATGAATAAAGGATGTATAGTGGGTGAGAAAAATCGACATCAACAGGATCTTCGAGTTCTGGCTGATTCGCTATCAGATCGCTCAGGTATGTGAAGTTATCAGGAAGTGAAGTGTGAGTGCGGGTTTCATCGCCCGAAAAATCTGAAAAAGCTGGGATCAGAATAACTTTGCGGATCGAAGGAATCCCGGCAACTATATCCTTGATTTTAAGCAGAAGATCAAAAACTTTTCCCCCGTATTGGTACGACTCTGAAGCGATCAGAACCACTGGTTCGTTCTGTCCGAAGCGGTCAATAACCGCGGGGGTGCCAAAGTCGGGTGAGCAAGAAGACCATATGGCGCCTGTGGAAGAAGTGGCAAGGAATCCGGCAATGGTTTCAGGCAGGTTTGCTGAAAAAGCAGCCACTCTGTCCCCCTCTTTAACACCAAGTTCGAGAAAAGCGGATGCAAGCTTTAATGAGACTTGGCGAAGATCATCCGATCTGATTCTCGCGACCGGAAAACCTTCTCTCCGTGATGTAATGCAGTAACCGGCTGGAAGCCGTTGAAAAACATTTTTGGCATAACTTATCTTTATCCCCTCAAACCATCTCGCCCCGGGCATCTTCCTTTCAGAAAGAATTCTGACGAGCTCACCGGAGTGATCGAATGCTGAAAAATGAAAAAGATCTTCCCAAAACCTTTCAATTTCATTCACCGAATAGTTGTAAAGTTCTTCCCAGGAAGAAATTTGAAGGTTTTGTCTGCTGTTTACATATTTGATGAATTGAGAAATATTGGCATTTGCAATCTGCCCCGGGGAAGGTGTCCAAAGTGTCCTGTCTTTCAAATATTTTCTCCGGTTACTTTGATTTTACCTGCCTCGAGCGCGAGTGCCCAGGCAGCCTGAAAGTTCTTCTTTTTGAGTGCAAGAACGGCTCCCCTTTCAAACATTGACTTCCGTTTATCCGCCGCGATCATCTTTATATCAGCCGATTGGTAAAGGGATTTGAAAACACCTGTCAGATCATTCATCCGGAGTGCTCGGTTAAAATACTCAATAGTGTGATCCGTCATGGCAGGTTCTTCGTTCAGTATTTCATTTACAGTAACTGAAAGTTCATCATCTGTCGGAATTTTGGCTGAGTTCGCGAACGCTCCCAAATCATTTCCGGAATAAATGGTTGATTTTAGCATGAAACCGGGAAGTTGGTCGTAACCAAGGCAGTTCTTCCCTGATGGTTTCGCTACTTCGAATACGGACTCACCTGACGCCCTGCAGTAAAAGTCGCCTCCCATTCTTGCCACAAGATCAATTTTCTGAGGATCTATCAATCCATTCGTGAAAATATCCTCATCAGCGTGGATCATCAACACCTCACAAATAGCGATATTTGCCGATGCGCCGCCCTCACCAATGCTTTCCATTCTTATCAGTTTACATTCGAGTCTGAAGGGTGATTCTTTAACTCCGAACGGTTTAACAAGTAACGACTCGACCCTCGTCAATCCGGAACGTGAAAATTCATCGGTTTCCGGTGGAAATTCCACTGATGCAAGGCTGACCTGTTCAACCATATCGTAAGTGACGGTGTTAATCACGCATTCACCTGTCGCCATTAGGTTGTTATAAGTGTCCTTTAGCGTACCGTCACGCCCTCTTCTTGAGGGTGAGAAAGCCAGAACAGGCGGATTAGCTCCAAAAATATTAAAAAATGAAAAGGGTGAAAGATTTGCGGTTCCATCTGCCGCGAGAGTTGACGCGAGTGCAATCGGTCTGGGGGCAACCCCTCCCTGAAGCAGACGTTGCACTTCGGGAACACTCATGTTTTTGGGATCGAAAGTTTTCAATCTGTTAAATCTCCATCAAGATCAGATTCCTGTTCAATATTTCGAAGATAGTTCTTTATCAATTGAAAAGAAAAACCTCTCGAAACTAAAAAAGTGGTGAGTTTTCTGTTCACCTCCCTTTTATCTGTAAATCGTTTTTCGAGGGAAAAAAGTTTCTTATCAGCTACCATTTTAATATTTTGGTCTTCGAGTGAATCGAGTTCATTACCGGATAAAACTTCCTGTATAAGCTCCTTCGATATCCCTTTTTCCATCAATCTTCCCCTGATCTTTTGGGCACCCTCGTGCCTAAGATTTAAAGATTCACTTACAAGCAACTCGGCGAACTTCTTGTCATTCAAGTAGTTAAGCGATTTCATTTTAACTATTACTTCTTCAATGGTTTCTTTGGGAAATCCTTTTTGAAGCAGTTTTCGTTTCAACTCGAGGGCTGAATGTAGCCTACGGGAGAGATAATCAAGCGCTTTATGTTCGCAACCGAAAAGTTCATTCTCTTTCTGCAGCGACGCGATGGTTTCCGCGGTCACTTCGTCCCCTTTTCGCAGCCCCATCTCGTAAACCAGCATCTTGGGTACGGTTAACGGTGCTCCGGACTCAAAGTCGATTATCGCGTAATTCTCATTCTTTAATCGAATGTTAAGTATCTTGTTCATACAGATAAAAAAGGGCATCATTCAGATGCCCTAAAATTATTCGGCTGCTACCGTTTCTTCTATTAATCCGATTTTTACTTTCACATCATGTGCCAGCCTGTTGTAGAGATCAGGTAATTCGAGAAGTTTTTGTCTGAACTGCTCCCTTCCCTGGAAACGATCCTCACCAAAGGTGAACCAGCTGCCTCCTTTTTTGATGATTCCGGTATCAACTCCAAGATCAATAAGATCACCTGACTTGCTGATACCCTCGTTGTAAAGGATATCAAATTCCACTTCTTTGAATGGCGCGGCAACCTTGCTTTTAACTATCTTGATCTTCGTTCTGTTACCCACCACGTCGTTACCCTCTTTTATCTGGGCAACCCGGCGGATATCCATCCTCAAAGATGCATAAAACTTAAGAGCGTTACCACCGGTGGTTGTTTCCGGATTCCCGAACATCACACCGATCTTGCTTCTGAGCTGGTTGGTGAAAATAACCGCCGTCTTCGACCGGGAAATGGCACCGGTGAGTTTTCTAAGTGCTTGCGACATTAACCTCGCCTGCACGGCCATGTGGGAATCACCCATTTCACCCTCAATCTCTGCTCGCGGAACGAGTGCTGCAACCGAATCGATCACAATTACATCGATGGCATTTGATCTGACCAGGGTATCCGCTATTTCAAGTGCCTGCTCACCAAAATCAGGTTGGGAGAGAAGAAGATTTGACGTATCAACACCAAGACGCTTGGCATAATTTATATCAAGGGCATGTTCCGCGTCGATGAATGCAGCAATTCCACCTGTTTTCTGTGCTTCTGCAATTACATGAAGACAAATGGTGGTTTTACCGCTTGACTCGGGACCGTAAATTTCGGTTATTCTTCCTCTGGGTATACCACCAATACCGAGTATCCTGTCAAGCGAAAGTGCCCCGGTGGGTATCGATTCCACCTTGTTGACGATACCGTCACCAAGCCTCATTATCGCCCCTTTGCCGAACGCTTTCTCAATATTCGAGATCGTGTCTTCGATTATTTTATTCTTTACCTCGCGGGTATCGCTCATTTTCATCTCCTAATATTGTTTAAGTACCGTATAAACCGCGCCTCTTCTTTGAAGTTCACTTTTAAAAAGGAGGGTTTTTGTAATTTCTGTCTCAATGTTCAGGGGTGCTGCCGAAAGCACCTCTGTAATAAAATTATTACCGGGATCACGTTTTAGTCTGCTGAACGTCATGTGCGGAACGAATCTTTTGTCACTTTTGGGGAACCCTAATCCGGTTAATTTATCTTCAAGTTCCGAGACAATATTCAACAACTGTTGTGAAACCTCACAATTGATGTAGAAAACTGATGGCAATCTGTTATTGTAGAAAAAACCAAACTTTGTAAATCTGCATTTCAATCCAACCAGCTCAGAAAGAAAATCCATTTTTTCGCCGGTTAAGGCCGGAACAAGTGATTCATCAGTATCACCCAAAAATCCAAGAGTGATATGAAGGTGTTCCGGTGTGGTTACCCGTAATCCCACAGGTCCGGCATATTTGCTTGCCTGTTCATAAAGTTCACGTTTTACTTCACTGCCGAATTCGACGGCGAAAAACAACCTATGCTTCAATTGGTATTCCCAAAATGAATCTCCTTATCAACTCCAGCGCGGCATAAGTCGATCTGATCTTGTTCTCAATTCTTGTTCCGCCAAAATAGAATTTTTTAACTACCGCGTTACTGTGTGACGCAACGCCGATGTAGACAAGCCCGACCGGTTTTGTGGAAGTGGCGCCTTTAGGTCCGAGAATACCCGTAATTGAAACACCTATGTCGGTGCCTGAAATCGACCTGACACCTTTTGCCATCTCCAAAGCAACCTCTTCTGACACCGAGCCTTTTTCCTGGATCAGATCTTCGTCGACCTGAAGGATTTCAACTTTTGCAGCATTGCTGTAGGCTATTATCCCACGTTCAAAATACTCGCTGCTGCCTGAACGGTCGGTTATCATGTTGGAAATATTTCCACCGGTACATGATTCGGCCACTGAAAGAGTCATTTGTCTTTCACGGAGCAGATTTCCGATTACTTGACTAAGCTCGTCGTCCCCTTCTCCGAATACGTATCTGCCTGCCCGAAGCCTCAATTGCTGTGCGGCGGCATTTGTCTTTTCTCTTGCCTCTTCTAAAGTTGAGCCTTCTCCGGTGAGCCTGACTTTTACTCCGCCAAGATTTGGCAGGAAAGCGACCTTAACATCTTTTAGAACTTCATCAACAGGGCTTAGCTTGTCGTACAGAGTTGATTCCGCGATTCCTGTGGTTAAAATATTTAATCTTACAACTTGTTTCAAGTTCGTGGCAAAACGCGATCTGACATTCGGAAGCACAAAGTTTTCCATCATCGCTTTCATTTCACGGGGAACTCCCGGCATTACCGCGACAACTTTTCCACCCTGTTCAATCCAGAAACCAGGAGCAGTACCATTAAAATTCCTGATCGGCTCGCAGCACTCGGGAACCATCGCCTGGTCTTTATTGGTTGGCGTCAGTTCCCTGCCGAATTTGTTAAATCTTTCTTTTATATCCTCGAGGACATCAGGATCTTCCCTGAGCCCGCAAGAAAAGAACCTGCATATGGCTTCCCTCGTTAAGTCATCGTGCGTAGGACCCAATCCTCCCGTAACTACCACTATGTCGGATGATTCCAAGGCTTTGCCGAGATCACCGGTTATCGCTTCCATCTCATCGGAAGTTGTGATCACCTTTTTAACAGAAACACCAATATCTGCAAACTTCGCCCCAATAAACGAGGCATTGGTATTGATCGTCTGCCCTATTAAAAGTTCATCACCAATTGAAATTATCTGCGCGTTCATCATTTCTTTCTTAAAATATTGCCTTCCCTGCCTGCATAATGAGCAGTGTATAAACTCCGCTCATAATGTCATCTGCCATTACTCCGAGACCGCCTTTTAACTTTTCAAAATTCCTCGCGGGAAATGGTTTAACGATATCCATTACCCTCCAGATCAGAAATGCCGCTACAAGATAAACAACTTCTTTTGGAGCGAGGATCAGTGATATCCACATTCCGGCAAATTCGTCGATCGTTGCTTCTTTCGGGTCATCACCATAAATATGTTCAAATTTACCACAGACCCAGATGCCGTAAAAGGAGGTCAGCAGGATCAGCGGGATCAAAATCCCAAGATTCTCAACCCCGGGGATCAAATATATGAGCAGCGCTACGAAACTTCCGTAGGTTCCGGTCGGCCCCTTATGATACCCCGTGAACATGCCGCTTCCCAAAAACTTGTGAACCGGGTTAAGCATCTTTTCTCCCCATCAGATCCTTGAACAAATGAAAATTATCTTTAATATAAATATAAGCAGAATGAACTGTTATTATGGTTACGATGATCAAACCCCAGAACACCACATCATGGATAAGCAACATTCCAAAAAACTCCCTGACATCCGGCGGCAACACTTCGGAATTTTTGAGCAGAAACGCGATAAGAACGAAATTCAGGTAAACCATTTCAATAAAAGTCTTTACCTTGGCGTACCTGCTGGTGGGAAACGGCTTGTGTATGTGCTCGGCGTAAGAGCGGAAACCCGTCATAAATATATCGCGGGCGAGTATTATCAAAACGGGGATCAGATCGATGACACCCAGGTGCACAAGTGAGAGCATTGTACCGGCAGTTAACACCTTGTCAGCTATCGGATCCCACACTTTCCCCCAACGGGTGAAATAATTGAATTTCTTCGCTAGCCAACCGTCATACCAGTCGGTAAGCGCCGCTACCACATAAATCACCAAAGTTATCTCCTCGAAGTACCTGCCGTTGCCCAGCATAAAGAAGACCACAAAGGGGGTAAGAATGATCCGCAGAACAGTTAATTGATTGGGAAGTATCATTCAGAAAAGTTCACTGCCGGTAAGTATTGAATACGCCTCAAGATATTTGGCCGCGGTTTTATTTATGATCTCTTCGGGCAAGGCAGGCGGTGGTGGTTGCTTGTTAAAACCTATGGAAAGGAGGTAATCCCTTACAAACTGCTTGTCGTAGCTTTTCTGGGCCCTGCCGGGTTCATATGAACCGGCATCCCAAAACCGGGATGAGTCGGGTGTCATTAATTCATCCGCGATCATCAAATTTCCTTCGAGGTCGAGCGCGAACTCCATTTTGGTGTCCGCGATTATTATCCCTTTTTTCGCTGCATAGCTTGAGCCACGGAGATAAATTTCGATCGCCGCATCCCTGATCTTGCCCATAATATCTTTTCCCGCGATGTCACAGGCTTTCTCAAATGAGATGTTTTCATCGTGCGCTCCGATCTCAGCTTTGGTCGAAGGAGTGAACAATGGCTCATAGAGTTTGTCGGATTCCCTCAAGCCTGGTTTAAGAGATATACCAGAAATGGTGCCCGTCGCTTTGTAGTCACTCCACCCTGTTCCACTGATATAGCCTCTTACGATACATTCAACAGGAACTATCTTCCCTTTTTTTACAAGCATGGATCTGCCGGTAAGAACTTCATGATATTTCTGAAATTCAAGCGGGTATTCACTTGTATCATAAGAGATAAAGTGTGTCGGGAGGATATCCTTGATCATCTCGAACCAGAATCCGGATATCTTGTTCAGGACGGTCCCCTTATACGGAATTCCCTGATCCATAATTACATCAAAAGCCGAAAGCCGGTCACTTGATACAAATACAAGCGAGTCGCCCGCGTCATATATTTCGCGGACCTTACCGGAAGAAATTTTTTTCACACCGGGGAGATCCGGTTTCAAGAGGATTTGTGTCATACAGATTTTTTTAAAGTTTATCACCAAATTTAGGAAATACCGAAAAATATATCACTCCACTTTATCTTTTCATCATTTATTCGTATTTTGAATTCTCGCTTCAGTCAATTACCCAACAACGGAGTCCCTATGGATAAAATTCTACGTGCAGTCCCATTTTTAATATTTTCTTTTTTCCTTTTCCCGGCTTTCGCGCAAACCATTCCGGACTCAAATTTAGACCGGTTCCCTTTCAATGGTGAGAAATATATTCCCCCTTTTCTTCCGATTGAAGCAACTCCTGTAACTATCAACGATTTCGACAATTTCTTCCTGGGAACCGATCAGGCTGAACCACATTTTTCAATGGACCCTACCAATCCAAAGAGAATGTTCACCGCTTATAACACAAATGGCTGTTATTATACCGCCGATGGGTGGAACTGGACCAGGGTTGTCCCCTCGTTTGGTACCACGATCTGGGGTGACCCCCTGACCGCTTGGGGTAAGGACGGCGTGTTGCACTATCAGAACATGTTTGGAACCTCCAGTGCTATTCAGGGTTCAAAGAACGTCCGATCAACCGACGGAGGACAGACTTGGACAGCCGCGATCACAGGCGTTGACGGAGTCGATAAAAACTGGATGGCGATCGATCAGACATCCGGCCCGTACTCAAATTATATTTATAACACAATGACTCCCGGCTACATTCACAGAAGTACAGATGGCGGTCAGTCATTCGCGCGAGTAACCCAGCTTAACACACAGTCATTGCCGGGTATGATGACCGCTGTGGGTCCATATGTGAACGGTGCCACCGATGTTCCCGGAGGATCAGTGGTTGTTGTCACTCACTCAGGTACAAACAGTGCGGGTATTTACACTTTTTACCAGTCGACAGATGGCGGGGCCACTTTCACTCAAAAATCTGCTCAACAGTTCCCGAACTTTATCGGTACTGAAATATCCGGAAGATCCACCATACAGAATATGCGTACAAGACCTTATCCGATGATCGCGGCTGATAACAGTTACGGACCATATCGCGGCAGACTTTATCTGGTATATGCATCCAACAACCCCTCTGGCAACAATAACAAGTCTGATGTTTTCTTGCGTTACTCCACCGATTATGGTGCAACATGGTCTCCAGAAAAAGTGGTTAATGATGATGCAAATCCGCAGAATAATCACAGTTTCTTCCCCGCGATCTGGTGCGATATCACATCGGGCCGTCTCTATATAAAGTTTTATGACACCCGACTTGTTCCTACTGCCGACAGTATGGATGTTTATGCAACGTATACCGATGATGGCGGTGCAACATTCGCCCCTAATCAGAGGATATCGAACAAAACATTCAAGATCAAGATCAGCTCCGGCACAGGCGCCAATTACCAGGGTGATTACGACGCGATCCAGTCGGTAGGCAACCAGGCGTACATGACTTACACCGATTTCAGAAACGGCAACACCGGTTCGTATGGTTCTTATTTCCCTGATTACGCTATGAGGGTACTTCCGGCAAACGCTTCCGTGGCGGTAAGTAATGACAGCACGTCAATTTACGTATCCGTACCGTCGGTGAAGGCTTACACTTCCCCGGTTAAATTTACTGCTGAAGTTTCGCCCGCCCCTGTACAGGGTTCCATAGCATTCAGATTTGCAGGCAAGGATTCACTCACAAGTTTCCCTGACAGTCTTAGAATGTGGATAAAAACCTCCGGCAATGTTCCCGAAGGAGTTTACACCATAATAATCACCGGAACAGGCCCACGCGGCATCCCGGTTCATAAAAGAACTGCCACGCTTAATGTCAATGGTGTTGTTCCTGTTGAACTCACATCATTTTCCGCGCAGTCCGATGGATACTCGGTTAAGCTTGACTGGAACACTGCATCCGAAACCAATAACAAAGGATTTGAAGTAGAAAGGGCTTCCGATAAACCGGGAACTCTTGAATGGAACAGAATCGCCTTTGTAAACGGAAATGGCTCCACTACCGAAGAAAAAGAGTATTCATTTACTGATAAATCAATCACTCTTCCCGGTGTTTACCACTATAGGTTAAAGCAGGTTGATTTTGATGGTCGTTTTGAATATTCCAATGTTGTTAATACAAGTGTAACCACACCGGCTACTTTTGAACTTCATCAGAACTACCCGAATCCGTTCAACCCATCAACCGTAATTTCATTTTCCCTGCCGGTTGAAAGCAAAGTAAAACTCAGCGTGTTCGATGCCGCCGGTAACCTGATCCAGACGCATGAAAAAGGGACATTGGCTGCCGGACTTCACAGTCAGGAGCTTATGATGAGCGCGATGGCATCCGGTGTCTACTTCTACTCAATCGAGGCGATCAGTCAGGATGGAGTGGCATCCTTCAGAGCAAACAAGAAAATGATGCTCGTAAAATAATATGATATTTTCCAACGGGGAGGTAAAACTCCCCGTTTTGATCAAAATATTAACTTTTTGAAAAGATTTTTTTCGAAAGGGCTTGTGTGATATTTGGAAAATCACTAAATTTAAAGTCTAAATTATAATGATTTAGGGGCAGGTAGCTCAGTCGGTAGAGCAAAGGACTGAAAATCCTTGTGTCGGCGGTTCGATTCCGTCCCTGCCCACTTTAGGCCACGTTACCGACCGTGGCCTTCTTTTTTTTGGATGCCGAAATGGCGGAATTGGCAGACGCGCCGGACTCAAAATCCGGTCTGGCTCAAACCAGGTGCCGGTTCGACCCCGGCTTTCGGCACCAACTTATCACCCTACTCCCACACTCGAATCTGCTTTAACTTGTAAGTTTCAATCCTATTATTCCCGCGATTATCAGAAACGCGGAGATCAGTCTGCCTGTAGTGGCTGCATCCTTGAAGAATACAATCCCTATCAGAAACGTACCCGCGGCACCCACTCCTGTCCAGATGGCATAGGCTGTCCCAATCGGAATCTGCCTCTGCGCGAGCCACAGAAAAAATCCGCTACCTGCCATGCTTATTACAGACATTCCGATCCAGAAATATTTTTGCAATCCTTCCCCGTTTGTTTGCGATAGCTTAAAACCAAGCGGCCAGCCGACTTCAAGCAATCCAGCAATTATAAGATATATCCACTCCATTCTTTTTCTTAAGTTCCTTTTATTTTATGATAAACAAGTATTCAAGATTCATTTTTCTTAGAGTATTTTTAACTATTTTTGTTTTTCTTTGTTTACATTATTGGAAATTATTTCCGGCGCAAATTTAGGAAAAAAAATCGAATTTAAACCTCTGCTCACAGAGATAAACCCGGTTTAGTTCAATTAACACGAGGAACTTTAGATGTTCAGAAAACCGCTTTATATTCTCCTCTCCGGCATCATACTTACTGCCATTTCGATGGCACAAACACGGGTTGAGATGTCGCTTGAGGATTGCATAAAATATGGGCTTGAAAACAACAAAAACATTAAAATTGCCTCTGAAAAGGTAAAAGCAAGCAGGTTAAAAAGAGAGGAAGTTAATACTACAGGCTTACCCTCCCTCTCCCTTCAGGCAGGTTACACAAGGTTGAGTGAGGTTGACCCCTTCACCATCACACTCCCTTTTGGACCTACCACCCAGTCTTTTACAGTTTCACCGAGCATCCTTAACAACTATTCAGCCAAACTTACTCTTACGCAGCCATTGTTTACCGGCTTCAAGATCGACCTGAACAAAGATCTTTCTGATCAATCGATCCAAGCTGGACTTTACGATCTGGAGGCCGAGAAGAGCAAGTTGAGGTACAGCATCGCGAACGCGTATTGGTCACTCTACAAAGTTGTTGAAGGTAAAAAAGTGTTACAGGAGTATATTAAAACCATTGAACTCCACCTTAAGGATATCAACAATTTTTACAAACAGGGCCTTGTTACCGTTAACGAAGTTTTGAAGCTTGAAGTGCAGCTCTCATCCACAAAGGTTCAACTGCTTGAGACGGAAAACGGTATCGAAATGGCACGATTGAACCTGCTCAACACTCTTGACCTTCCGATGAACACGGACTTTCAGATCAAGCCTTCCACTGTTGAGTCCAACGATTCTTCAGCTGTAACGCTCGAGGAGATTAACAACACAGCGCTCAACACCCGTCCAGAGTTGAAAGCGATGGCTGTGAGAATCAACTCACGTGAAACTGCCATCGACCTGACAAGATCAGCGTGGTATCCCGATATTTACTTGGTGGGCAATTACACTTACTCAAGACCAAATCAAAGGATAGTGCCTACCAAGGATGAATTTAATGGAACCTGGGATCTGTCGCTCTCCCTTTCATACACGCTTTGGAACTGGAATGCCACTTCGTACCGCACACAACAAGCGGAATCGGAACTTTCTCAGACCAATTATCAGTATCAAATGATGAAGGATGGTGTTCTCATCGAGGTTAAACAGGCTTATTTGAACCTTGAAGCAAACAGAAGCCGGATAAAACTCGCGGCAAACACTGTGAAGCAGGCTGAAGAAAGCTACAGGGTCAGCTATAACCTTTTTCAACAAGGACTTATTAAAAATTCAGACTTGATAGATGCCGAAGTGGCACTTTTTGAAGCAAAAATTAAACTTGTTACCGCAACTTCCGATCTCAGGAACGCGGAAGCATTACTTAACAAAGCAATTGGAAATTAATCAGGAACCCAGAGAATCAAAATGACCAAGAAGATCATTTACATACTGATTGTAGTCGGTATTATAGCAGCCGTCACTTTTATATTGTTGAACAACAAGGAGAAGATGGCACAAAAAGTTCAGACAAAGAAAATGTCAACCGTGCCGGTTTCTGTTGTTGAAGCAAAATTTGAAACAATCGACAAGAAACTGACCCAGGTTGGAACCGTTTTTGCCGACAAGGAAGTGGCAGTGGTTTCGGAGGCCCCGGGGCTTATCCGCTCTGTCATGTGCGATGTCGGTGACTTCGTTAAAGCGGGTCAAATACTCTTCAAAGTTGACGACGAATTAAAGATCGCCAACCTGAAATTGAGAGAAGCCGACTTTGAGAATTCAAAAAAGAACCTCGACAGGTATGAGGCGCTGTACAAGGAAGGCTCGGCCACCGAAGCACAACTTGATGCTTACCGTCTCGCCTACAAATCGGCGGATGCACAGTTAACCATCGCGAAGAGGCAACTTGAAGACACCAGGATAAAAGCACCATTCAGCGGAATAGTTACCGCGAGAATGGTTAACCTCGGAAGCAACGTAAGTGCCGGAACCGTGGTTGTGAATCTTGTTGATGTCGGAAGCCTGCGGGTAAAGTTAAGCATCACAGAAAAAGATGTGTTCTCACTTAAAAACGGTGACCGGGCGATTGTGACTTCTGATGTTTTCGCCGGCACAAAATTCGATGCAAGAATCAAATCGATCGGTGTCAAAGGCGACGAGACTCACAGCTTCCCTATCGAGCTGGTTATTACCAATAACCGCAACCTGAAAGCAGGGATGAATGTGGAGGTAGAATTCGACAAACAGATCAACCGTAAATCGATCGTGATACCACGAATAGCCCTGATAGGAAGCACTACCGAAGCAGAGGTTTTCATCGTCGAAAACAATACCGCGAAGCTCCGGAAAGTAACCACAGGTACTGAAAGCGGAACAAACATTGAAATTCTTTCCGGACTGAGTGAGGGCGACAAAATTGTTACCTCGGGTCAGGTTAACCTTAAAGATGGTACTCCGGTATCAATAGTTAAAAATTGACGGGAACCAAGAATGACAATTACTGAATTATCGATTAAGCGGCCATCGCTTATTATTGTAATGTTCACGGTGCTTATTCTGTTGGGGCTTTTCAGTTTCCGCCAGTTAAGCTATGAGTTGCTGCCAAAGATCAGCCCTCCAGTTATCGTTATCGTCACAACTTATCCGGGTGCCTCACCTGATGAAGTTGAAACCTCGGTTACCAAGATCATTGAGGATGCCGTTTCGGGGCAGGATCAGGTTTCTGCTGTTAACGCCACTTCTTCTGAGAACGTCTCTCTTGTTGTGGTAGAGTTTGAACAATCCGCCAATATCGATTTCGCCCTGCAGGACGCTCAGCGGAGAGTGAATCAGGTTATAGCACGCTTGCCTGACGATGTTGATCCTCCCACTCTACTTAAGATCGCTCTTGATGAGATCCCGATCCTTCGAATTGGTGCCACGAGCAACCTCCCCTCAAACGAGTTCAGAACATTTCTTAACGATTTCGTTAAGCCCGCGCTCGCGCAGGTTAAGGGTGTGGCACAGATCAACTTCATCGGCGGCGATGAGCGTGAAATAAAAATTCTCTTGAATGAGGAAAAACTTAAAAGTTACAATCTTTCAATCGGAACTGTAGCCGCGTTGATCAAGGCGGCAAATCTCGACTTCCCTGCCGGCGCGATAAAGGACAAGGACGCACAGTTCGTTGTGCGCGTGGCCGGTAAATTCCGGAATATCGACAATGTCAGGGATGTCGTTCTGATCAGAAACGCGAATGGTTCTGATATACTTTTGCGTGATGTCGCGGACGTTGTCGACGGCACGAAAGAATTTTATCAGCAATCAAGAATCAATGGCCTCCCCTCAGTGGGTGTCCAGATACAGAAACAATCCGATGCCAACGCTGTTGAAGTGGCACAGAAAAGCAAGCAGACCCTTCTGGATCTCGAAAAACAGTACGCGAAATACAACCTGAAGTTCGATGTGGCTCAGGATGGATCTTTATTTACCATCAACGCTGCAGAAGCCGTGAAGGTGGACCTTGCAATTGCCGTTTTTCTGGTTGCACTGGTTATGCTGCTGTTCCTCCACTCGGTGAGGAACTCATTCATTGTGTTGGTTGCCATACCATCTTCTCTGATCTCAACTTTCATTGCAATCTATGCCTTCGGATTCACTCTGAACCTGATGACCTTGCTCGCCCTGTCGCTTGTTGTGGGTATTCTTGTGGATGACTCGATCGTTGTTCTCGAGAATATTTATCACCACCTTGAGAAAGGAGAAGAGAGCAGGGTTGCCGCCCTCAAAGGAAGAAATGAGATTGGTTTCGCGGCCCTTTCAATCACCATGGTGGATGTGGCAGTGTTCCTCCCTCTCGCGCTTGTAACAGGTATTGTTGGTAACATCCTCCGGCAATTCTCGCTTGTCGTGGTGGTTTCAACATTGATGAGTCTATTGGTCTCATTTACCATCACACCCATGCTTGCTTCCCGTTTCTCGAAAGTGGAACGGCTTTCAAATTCAACGTTGATCGGTAAATTTGTGAATGGCTTTGAGCGGGCTTTCAAGAGATTGACAGGCGACTATATCACTCTGCTGAAGTGGGGTTTGAATCATAAAATTGCGGTTTTTGGAATCACGACGTTACTGCTTCTTGGTTCACTTTCGCTCGTGCCATTGGGTTTCATTGGTGCCGAGTTCATGACCGTTGCAGATCGTGGTGAATTCTCCGTGGTGGTCGAATACCCGGCATCTACAAGTATCAATGAAACAAACCAGCGTTCAATGGAGTTGGAAAAATTGATCGCCGCGATCCCCGAGGTCAATCGCGTGATCGCTTCTGTTGGTGTTGCGGCAGAGGGAATGCTCGGACAGAGCAGTAACAACATCACTTCTGTTGATGTGGCTCTCGTTCCTAAAAATGAACGCCAAAGGTCTACTGATGAGATAACCGAAGAGATAAGGCAAAAACTTATGCAGTATCCCGGTTTGAAGGCTCGCGTAAGTCCGATCGGTATTTTCGGAACGGCGAATCAGACACCGATTCAGATGGCTGTTTCAGGTACCGATCTTGATAGTGTAAGAGTTGCTGCCAACATGCTCGCCGATATCATAAAAACTGTTCCCGGCACGGCTGATGTCCGTCTCTCCTCCGAAGAAGGGAAAAGGGAGATCGCTGTAAAGGTTGACAGAAGGCAGATGGCAAGTTTCGGTCTTACACTCGCTGAAGTGGCGCAAACTCTCAGAATTGCCTTCACCGGTGATAACACTACCAAGTTCAGAGACGGCCGAAATGAGTTCGATATCAGAATAATACTGGATGATTACTCCAGAAACAGAACCGCGTCGCTTGAAGAACTGATCTTCACTTCCAAATCCGGCAAACCTGTTAAACTCAAACAATTTGCGACGCTTGAATCAACCACGGGTCCAACTAAACTGACACGAATGGACAGGAGTAACGCGCTTTATGTTTATTCACAGGCTGTTGGAAGGCCAACCGGTTCAATTGCGCAGGATATCGATCTTAAACGCGCAAAGGCACACTTCCCTGCCGGTACCGAAATCAAATATCTGGGTGACGTGAAGATGCAGGGCGAGTCGTTCTCCAGCATGTTCCTCGCTTTGGCAGCCGCGATCCTGTTTGTTTATCTGATCATGGTCGCCCTTTACGATAACTGGGTCTATCCGTTTGTTGTACTTTTCTCGATCCCGGTGGCGATGGTTGGAGCGCTGCTTGCATTGGCTATGACAATGAAAGCCCTCTCAATTTTCTCCATGCTCGGCATTGTAATGCTTGTGGGACTTGTGGCCAAGAACGCGATCTTGCTCGTCGACAGGGCAAATCAGATGAAACTCGAACAGGGAGTTACGATCAGAGAGGCACTGACCGAAGCAGGTACTTCGAGGTTGCGTCCTATCGTAATGACCACACTTACCATGATCATGGGTATGTTCCCGATCGCCCTTTCTTCGAGCGATGGCTCCGAATGGAAATCAGGCCTCGCTTGGGGTATTATCGGAGGTTTAACAAGCTCGCTTTTGTTAACATTGGTACTTGTACCTGTTGTTTATGAGCTGGTTGAGTCTGCAAGAGTTAAAATATTGGCACGGTTCCACCGGTCCAAATAAAGCTCTCAATATTGTACAAAAAAAAGAGGCTGCCCGGATTGGGCAGCCTCTTTTTTTTTATCAGGAATTCTTCTTCCTGTTCTCAATTATGTAGTAGATCACCGGAAGTAACATCAATGTAGCGAGTGTGGAGGTGACCAAACCACCAATCACCACTGTGGCGAGTGGACGCTGCACTTCCGATCCCGGTCCCGTATTGAAAGCCATCGGTATAAAACCAAAACTTGCCACTAATGCAGTCATGAGTACAGGGCGTAGACGATCTGCAGTGCCCTCAATAACTGCCTGACGCAGATCGGGAATCTTCTCCTTGACATGATTCAAATGTTCCAGAAGCACAATTCCGTTCAGCACAGCCACACCAAACAAGGCGACGAATCCGATGCTCGCTGAGATGGAAAGATACAATCCCCTCACCAGTAACAGGAGTATTCCGCCTGAAAGCGCGTAAGGTAAATTCATAAAGATCAATCCGGCATATTTCATTTTGCCGAACATAAGATAGAGCAAGCCAATGATAATCAGTATTGCCAGCGGCACCACAACCAAAAGGTGATTCATTGCCCGCTGTTGATCCTCAAAGGAACCACCATACTGGAGGAAATATCCGGCGGGAATTTCAACATTCTCTCCAATCCTTGATTTTAGCTCACTTACATAAGAACCGATATCCCTTCCGGCCAGATTGACTCCAACTATCACCCTTCTCCAGCCATTCTCTCTCGCTATCTCGCGTGGACCTTCCTGACTGGCAATTTTTGCAACTTCCTTTAATGGAATGTTACCCCCGGAAGGCAATTGCACCGGGATGTTGCCAATATCATCAAATGAATGCCTGAAGTCTTCACGAAGTCTGACCACAATATCAAACCGTTTTTGTCCCTCATAGACAGAACCGGCAGTATTGCCGCCAATTCCTGTTTCGATAACCTGTTGCACATCGTCAACATTCAATCCATATTTCGAGATCGCTTCCCTGTCGATCTCAATGGTCAGGTATGGCTGGCCGGATGGTTTTTCAACGTAATAGTTATCGGTACCCTCGATATCAGGAATAATTGAAGCAATATTCTCAGCGACTCTCGACAATTTATCGAGATCATCGCCGTAAATCTTCACAGCGAGGTCTGATTTCACCCCCGAGGTCAGCTCGTCAACGCGCATCGCGATCGGTTGGGTGAAGTTGAACGAAAGTCCCGGTTCCTTTTCAAGAAATGGTCTTATCTGATCTTGAATCTTCTCCTTGGTCATCCCGTCACGCCATTCACTCACAGGTTTAAGCACCACCCACACATCAGTTTGGTGAACACCCATCCAATCGTTCGCAAGATCGGAGCGGCCCGTCTTGGGAACAACCGTTTTTACCTCCGGAATGTTTGTCATTATATACTTCGCGAGCTCATTGGCACGATCCATCGACTCTTTCAATGTCACACTCGGCATCCGGACCTCTTCGATCAGTATCGAACCCTCGTCAAGTTCGGGCAAAAATTCAGTTCCCAGGAAAGGAACGATCGCTATCGACGCGATGATGACAATTGTTGAGATACCGAGAACCAGGGCTTTTTTATCAAGATGCAGCTCGAGTTGCTTTTTGTAGACAGGTTTAAGCCATTCGATCAAATAGTTACGTCTAACTTTTACACCTTTCCTGAATACAATTGCTGAAACCGCGGGAACGTACACCAAAGCCAATATAAGCGAGCCAAAAACTGCTGTGGCCACCGTTATTGCCATCGGTCTGAACAATATCCCTTCGGTACCGGAAAAAGTGGCGATCGGCACATAAACCATCAGGATTATCAATACACCAAAGAAGATCGGCCGTGCCACTTCGTGAGCCGCCTCCCTTAGAATTTTTTGTTTGTCGCCATCCCTGTTCGCCTGAAGCTTGGTAACAAGGTTTTCAACCATTACCACCGACCCATCGACGACCATTCCAAAATCGATCGCTCCCAAACTCATAAGATTGGCAGCAAGCCCAAATTCTCTCATTCCTATGAAGGCGAAAAGCATTGAAAATGGAATTACAGACGCAACGATCAAAGCGCCTTTTATTTCACCCAAAAGCAAAAGAAGAACCGCGATGACGAAAAAGCCACCTTCGAGAAGATTGGTGAAAATGGTGGAAGTGGTTCTGTCAACAAGATCCGACTGATCATAGAACTTCTCTACCACAACCCCCTTGGGAAGATTCTGATTCACCGAGGCTATTCGTTCCTCGATCTGTGAAATTACTTCTCTCCCGTTACCACCTCTGAGCATCATAATGATTCCAGTAACCACTTCCCCTTTTCCATCCTTGGTTACCCCGCCTTGCCTTAACTGCTCGGTTATCCTTACATCAGCAACATCACCGATCGAAACAGAACGATCAGCGAATTTCTTTACGATGATCTTTGAAATGTCATCCGCGTTCTTTATTTGCCCGTAACCCCTTATGATGTACTGCTCACGGTTATGTTCAAGATAGTTACCGCCCGAAACACTGTTGTTATTGGCAATTGCATCCTGTATATCTTTGAATCCGATATCATAACTCCGCAATTTTCCGGGAGTGATCACCACTTCATATTGTTTTACATAACCGCCGAACGAATTGATCTCAGTAACGCCTTTTACTGTTTTTAGCTGTGGGGCTATCATCCAGTCCTGAATCGTCCTGAGTTCTGTAAGTGAGTAACCTTCCCCTTTTACCACATACTGATAGATTTCACCCAAAGCTGTGGAAATAGGTCCAAGATTTGGAGTGGATACACCCGGTGGAAGCTGGTCAAGAACACTCTGCAACCTCTGTGATACCATCTGACGCGCAAAATAAATATCCTGGTCTTCTTCAAACTCGATTATCACAGCTGAGAGTCCGAACTGTGAGATAGATCTAACCTGTTTTACTCCGGGTAAACCATTCATCGCGGTTTCAATTGGATAACTGACCAATTTCTCCACGTCGTAAGGTGAATATCTTCCTGATTTTGTAATTACAAGAACCTGAACCGGGGTAACATCAGGCAATGAGTTGATCGGCAAGTGCGTTAGTGAATACCAACCACCGAATGCCATCATCAGCATCAGAGACAAAGCTACAAATTTCTGCCTTAAACTTAGGTCGATTATTGCTTTCAGCATTATGGTCTATTCTCCCCCTTCTCCACCTTGCGAGAGGGCTTTCAGATCGAAAACATTACTCACTGCTATCTCTTCCCCTTCATTCAGTCCTTCTTTAAGAATGATCATCTTCCCGGTTGATCTTTCTATTCTAACGGGACGAAGGATAAATGTCTTGTCACTTTTTTTCACAAATACATAAGGCTCTTCGCCTTGATAGATCACGGCATCAACCGGTATCCCGATCACGGGTTGTTCTGTTCCGGTTGATATTTCCATCCTGAGTATCAAACCCGGTTTTGGCCATTCCTTTTTTGTAGGCAGGATCGAATTAATAGTAATGGCTTTATTCACCTGATCCAGCGCCGGATTTATGTTGGTGATCCTTCCCTCAAGAGAGTTATCGGGTTCATCACGCGAGTAGATTATAAATTTGTCGCCTGTGTTTACCGACTTTAGATCCTCCGGGGCGACAAAGCCTCTGATCTGAACTCTGGAGAGATCAACGACTGTGAGCAGGTTCTGATACGATGTAACTGCCTGACCCGGATCGATCAAATCTTCATTAATTACACCTGACATGGGACTGTAAATCTTAAGAACAGGATCTTTAATGTTTGTGGAAGTGTATCCTTCAATTTCTTTCTCGAGCACGCCGACTGACCTGAGTCTCGCCTTTGATGCCGCGAGGGCAGCAACAGACCTTTCGTAATCGGCTTTTATCTCTTCGAGGCGACTTTCAGTGCTGATCCCTTTTTCTTTAAGCTGTATGTTTCGCTCGAGACGGCTCGCTTGGAAGGCGAACTCCGATTTCGATTTTATGTACTCAGCTATAAGATCCGCGAATTCAAGGCTCTCAAGTTCGCACACCACTTCCCCTTTTCTTACCCGGTCTCCTTCGTTTTTGAATACCCGGGAAATGCGCCCGTTAATTGGCGAACTCACTTTTGCTATGTTAGTGGGTGCCGGCAATACCGTAGCCGGCACAACGAGCGTGTAAGCAAGATTCTTTTTCTCGATTTTTGCAACTTTGATCTTCAGAAGTGATTGTTGTTCAGCGGTTAAGATTATCTCTTTATATTTTCTCGATGTGTCCTTTTTAACCGGCTTCTTATCTGTTTTCTCTTCAGAGCAGCCAATAAGCAGAATTGAAATGACCATAAGACCGAAAAGTAATTGTAATTTATTCATTCTGTACTCAGTATTCACTCGTTATATAAAAACTCTTTTGCGGAAAATTTCTCAAGTTCTATCAATCTGAAATGATACTCAAGCAGGAAGTTGTAGTAGTTCTGTGAACTTGTCAGGTAGGTTCGCTGTGCTTCAAGCAGATTGAGAAAATCGATTTCTCCAAGCTTGTACCCTTCTGTTGTCAGATCAAGCAGTTCCTTGCTGTCGCGAAGTATTCCGTTAGTGTAACGATCAAGGTTTTGTTTGGCGGCTTCATAACCATGCCAGGCTATCTCCACCTCTTTTTTCATTAGAAGCAATTCTTCACGATAACTCTCACGGGCACCGGAAAGTCTGGCTTCAGCTTCCTCGATCATTCCGTTTTGGTTACTGTTGAACCACAGAGGAACAGTGAACCCAACTTCCAGTCCGATCGATTTAAAACCGGTACCGATGTTTTGCCCGAAAAGATTGAGTTTTATGTCCGGGTAAAAAGTCTGCCTCGCGGCGGCAACTT
This sequence comes from Bacteroidota bacterium, assembly GCA_023433685.1. Lineage (GTDB taxonomy): Bacteria > Bacteroidota > Ignavibacteria > Ignavibacteriales > Ignavibacteriaceae > UTCHB3. The sequence goes on along the minus strand of JAEYUD010000079.1, from coordinate 3,463 downwards.
CGTTGGTTGAGGCATCGATCATTTTCATTTTTGAAAGAACCCCCGGCATTTCGTAAAACGTGGAAAGTATTTCATCCTGTGAAATTGTAACAGGCTGATATGTCAAGCTGTCAGGGAATGAAATGGAGTATTTCTGCCCTTCCGTCTCCAAACCTATAAGATTAAATAACGAATACCGGGCGTTGTGAACAGCAAATTGCGCTTCAGAAATTAGATTGGAAGCCTCTTCCATGTTTATTTTTGCCTTTAACAGGTCGAGACGGGTTGCCTCACCCGATCTGTACTTCTCCTGAACAACAGAGTGCACTGTTGTGACAATTCCGAATTCATTTCTTGAAAAATTAAGTTTTTCGAGACCAAGCTGAAGTTCAGCATATTTCTTTTTGACTTCTTCCCTCAACTGTAGTTCACGGTTCCTGTATCCAAGTTCGAGTGCTTCGATCTTGCTCGAAAATACAGAATTGGTTTTTGAAGTAAAACCGGGGAATTTGATCTCCTGCGAAATGCCCAATCTTTGCTCACTGAAGTCTGAAAATGATGGGTCTCCCATTCCCTCCCTCGCGTACGAGATCACGGGATCAGCCAAACCGCTGTTTGCTTTACGGGCTCCTTTTAGAGCGAGTATTTCAGAACGTAACTGTAGCAGACCGGGATGATGCATGGAGGCACACTTTATCGCGTCACGTATCGTAAGTGTGTCGATGGAAGATGAATTTTCCTCGTCCTGACCGAAAACAGTTGTGCTATGTAAAGAAATTAAAAGAAGTGCGATGGTAAATATATTTTTCACGAATTATTTAGATTTAGTTTATATACAAATAACATATTACATTTTTATACATATCCAAAAATAAGTATTTTGCTCGAAAACCCTACTGTTTGGGGGTGTTAACGAAAAAAAAGCCGTGGTTCGCACGGCTTTAAGTTACCAATTAATGAGATCGTAAGATCAAGTGTTAAGACCAATTTCCTTTTCTTCTTCTTTTGCTTCTTCTTTTCTGACCTTCTCGCCATGATATTTATGCGTTCTGAAGATCATATATCCCGCGAATGCCAGAATGGTCATAATTGCTGCCATACCACCCGCCGCGATTATAAGGGCAAAAACAAATGAGATCATCAGAGCGATCACCGCGGTAAGAAACCAACCTCCAACAACGGTCAGTACACCACTTACACGATTAACAATGTTGTCTTTCTCCCAGGCCCTGTCTGAAAGAGAAGTACCCATTGCAACAATGAATGTAACGAAGGTAGTGGATAGAGGAAGTTTTAATGAGGTACCGAATGAGATGAGGCTGGAACTGATCACGAGATTAACTGATGCCCTCAGAAGATCGAATGCAGGCAATTTACCATCAAATCCCGGCTGTGGATTGTACTTTGAAGTATCGAAACGGGAGTTTATCCAGTTCCTTACCATTGCGGGAGCCAGCATTCTCGCCATGTCAAGAAGAAAGTAATTGAAATTAACCACGTTTTTGGCAATAATCGACTTCTTGAATTTTTCCTTCCCTTTCCCCTGACGTGCGAGATTAACTTCAGTTTTGGTCACAGTGTTTGACTTTTTTGAAACCCAAATGGTTCCGATCATAACAATTCCCGAAACCAATAGTATTGCAAAAGGAACTGCGCCCTGCTCAAGCAACGAGTTCATCATCGTACCTGAGGGATCTCCATCAAAGGTGACACTTCTGAATGCCTGGAACCCTGCAAGCGGAACACCAATGAAGTTTACCAGATCGTTGGCTGAAAATGAAAACGCGAGCGCGAAAGTACCGGCGAGCACAATCGGCTTGAAGATGTTTATTTTAATAACATTATTAAGGATCACAAAAACCACAAACCACGTTCCGAGAGAATATAGCAGGCTCTCAACTTTGTGCTCCGTGATCCAAATGGCAAAGTTCTGATTTTCAAAAACTGAACCCTTTAGACCCTTCGTAAACAGAAAATAAGTGATCAATGTAAACGAAACCGAACCGAAAATTGCACCATATCTCTTCATCTTTTCCTTGTAATCAAAAGTGAAGACCATACGAACTAAAAACTGCACTAAGATAGCAGCCGTAAATGAGATGATCACCGAAAGAAATATTCCACTTATTATCACGAAAGCACGATCGGAATTGATGTAGGTCATCACAGTCTCTATACTACCCGATGAGGAAAGCACATTAAATGTTGCTGTGCCTAACGCAGCACCAAGCAAACCGAATACAAGTGATACTGAAGTTGAGGTGGGAAGACCAAAAGTGTTATATAGATCAAGCAGAAGGACATCGGTGAACATAACGGCGACAAACAGACCCATGATCTGAGCGAAGGTGAACATTTCCGGGTGGAAAAGCCCCTTCCGCGCCACTTCCATCATGCCACTGGAGAATAACGCTCCGCCAAGTACTCCAAGACTTGCAACTATCAAAATGATGTGTCGGGGAGCAACCTTTGAACCGATCCCCGAATTTAGGAAATTAACTGCATCATTGGCAACGCCAAAGATCAGGTCAGAAATAGCCAAAATAAAAAGAACAGCTACAATAATTAAGTAGTATGTTTCCATCAGACTCTCAATTGTTATGAAAATGCCAAGAAATTAAATCTTGACGGGTAAAACTACAAAATTGAGTCGCCGGTATTCTGTTCGATTGTGTTAAGAAATTGTTAAATCAGGATCAAATCCTCGCCCCGGGACGGTATCCCCTGTATGGAAGTGAAGATTGAACTGATATAAATGCTTTAGGGTCAATAATTTCCACGAGTTTCATCAATCCTTTTTGCTTCTTACGGTCAATCACCGTTATCAGCATATTAACATTACCTGTAAGTCCCACAGCAGGAAGAATGGTGACACCAAAAGCAGATGAGCGGAGTTCCGCGGCTATTTCTTCCGATTTTTCGAGCGAAATGATGCTTATTTGAACAAAACCAAGTCCGATCTTCTGCTCAAACCATATACCAATAATGTTACCCAGTCCGTATCCGGTTGCATATCCCAGTATCATCCAGGGGTTATCGTGTAAATAAGTAAATATCTGACTGACCGCGATAACCCATATCGCGGCTTCAAAGAAACCTACCACACCGGCAAGATATTTCTTACCTTGGACAACCAGTATGGTTCGCAATGTACCAAAACTAACGTCGCAAATTCTAAGTAAAGCAACAATTATAGGTCCGAAAAAACCTTCAAACATGAGCCATCCATCTGAAATGTAATTTACTTCTCAATATAATCCCCAATCCCCTTCTTCAAAATACTTGTGGAGCACGGGATCCTTCAGTGTATTTACTTTTATAGTTCCAACTATCCAACCCGGTTGCTTTCCAAATGATATCAGTCCAGGTAATACACTCTGTGTAAGCCATCGTGTTTTTTTCTCATCAACTTTCAAACCTAAAAATCTCTGATGAAGTGCCTCTGATGAAAGCTCTGGTGATGCAATAACAAAACCCCATTCAC
>JAEYUD010000265.1 GCA_023433685.1 Bacteroidota bacterium | reverse complement strand
ACTTTAACGAGATGTGCTACTTTTCTGATCATCCCTCTGATCTGAGGGGTGTCAGTGTGTTCAACAGTCCTGTGAGGTCTGCACAGCCCAAGAGCCTCAATAGTAGCCTTCTGATCTTTGGGTCTGTCAATAACGCTTTTTGTTTGAGTTATTTTTAATTTCATTTCGTTTCTCCGAACTATAAGGTGAACATTTCTTTAACAGAAAGACCTCTTAAGTCCGCGATGTCTTTCGCGCTTCTCAAGGCGAGAAGACCTGCTAAAGTAGCCTTAACCTGATTGTGGGGATTGCTTGAACCAAGTGATTTGGTAAGAACGTCTTGAACACCGGCTGCTTCAAGAACCGCGCGAACACCACCGCCGGCAATAAGACCGGTACCCGCGGTTGCTGGTTTAAGAAGAACTTTTCCGGCTCCGAACTTTCCGATAACTTCATGTGGAAGTGTATGCGAACCGATCAAAACTTGTTTCATGTTTTTTCTGGCATCATCAATGCCTTTCTGAATGGCATCGGTTACTTCATTGGCTTTACCAAGACCGATACCTACCATGCCATTACCGTTGCCAACAACAACAATAGCGTTGAAGCCGAACCTTCTACCGCCTTTTACTACCTTGGCAACACGGTTTATGTGAACAACCTTTTCTTTAAGGCCGTCAGGATTTGTATTTCTTGTGCTCTTCAAAATTTATACTCCGTTAATCTAGTTATCTCTGCTGCCGAGGGAGGATTCGAACCTCCACATACGGCTCCAAAGGCCGCTGTCCTGCCGTTAGACGACTCGGCAAGAATTTGTTAGAACTGTAAGCCGCCTTCTCTTAATCCATCAGCCAAAGCTTTCACGCGACCGTGATACTTGTAGCCGTTTCTGTCGAATACGATAGTGGTAATGTTCAGTTCAACTGCTTTTTTGGCAAGGTAAACTCCAACCACTTTCGATTTTGCGGTTTTGCCCTGTGAGTTCTTCAGCTCATCCTGAAGTTCTTTGCTGAGTGATGACGCGGCGAGAACTGTGCTGCCGGCGCTGTCATCCACCAACTGGGCATAGATCTGATTAAGGCTGCGGGTAACCGTGAGTCTTGGTCTTTCAGCAGTACCCGAGATCTTAGCTCTGATCTTTGTTTTGATCTTTGATCTTGAATTTGTTTTCATTACTTCAACTCCGATTATTTCTTACCGGCTGTTTTTCCGGCTTTCCTTCTAATTGTTTCATTCGAGTACTTGATACCCTTGCCTTTGTAAGGTTCAGGTTTCCTGAGTGATCTTATTTTTGCAGCTACCAGACCGACGGATTCTTTATTGATCCCGCTTATCACGATCTGAGTAGGGGTTGTCACCTGAAGTGAAACATCATCCGGAGGGATGAAGTAAATCGGGTGTGAATATCCGAGCGACAGGAGGAGGTTCTGCTCTCTGGCTTCAGCCTTAAAACCAACACCCACTATATCGAGGGTCTTTTTGTATCCGTCGCTAACACCGGTCACCATGTTCTGAATGAGCGACCTGGTTAAACCGTGAAGGGCTCTGCTTTCTTTCTGATCATCTTTTCTGGTAACAACCAGTGTGTCATTTTCTTGCTTGATTTCGACAGCACTCTGGAAAGATCTGCTGAGCTGCCCTTTCGGCCCTTTAACGGTCACTTCATTACCATTCAGGGTAACGGTGACGCCATTTGGTATTTCTACCGGTTTTTTACCTATTCGTGACACTTTTATTGCTCCGTTTATGATTTACCAAATATAGCAGAGAACTTCGCCGCCAACATTGGCCCGTTTAGCCTGCTTATCTGTCATTATACCACTTGAAGTGGATAAAATAGCGATACCATAACCATTTAATACCCTTGGGAGTTCGTCTACAGACTTGTAAACTCTAAGCCCGGGGGTGCTTATTTTCTTCAATCCGTTTATCGCGGGTTTTCCCTGTGAATATCTCAGGAGTATCCGAAGGACATTCTGCTTGTTGTCAGGGATCACTTCAAAATCGTAGATATAGCCATATTTCTTCAGAAGTCCGGCAATAGCTACTTTCATGTTCGATGAGGGGATCTCAACTCTTCTCTTGTTAGCCTTGATTGCATTTCTTAATCTGGTTAAGAAATCGGCTATAGGGTCAGACATTGTCATTTCTTAAGAATCTCCTTTTACCAACTTGATTTCTTTACACCGGGTATTTCACCGCGCAAAGCTTTTTCTCTGAAGACGAGTCTGGAAACACCAAACTTTCTGTAATAACCTCTGGCTCTGCCGGTCATCATGCATCTGTTATGGAGGCGAACCGGCGATGAGTTTCTTGGAAGTTCCTGAAGCGCATCCCAATTACCGGCTGCTTTCAGTTCTTCTCTAAGTTTCTTATACTTTTCGTATAATTTCGCTCTTTTTTCTTCTCTGGCTATAAGACTTTTTCTTGCCATTAATAAAACCTCGGTTTAACTTTTAGTTACCTTTTTTTCTGAAGGGGAATCCAAACGCGGTGAGCAGTTCAAAAGCCTCTGCGTCAGACTTAGCGCTGGTTACAATTGTAATATCCATACCTAAAATACGTGTTACCTTGTCAACGTCGATCTCAGGAAAGATGATCTGCTCTTTGATACCGAAAGTATAGTTGCCTCTGCCGTCGAACGATTTGTCCGAAAGACCTTTGAAGTCTCTAACTCGCGGAAGAGCGATATTGATGAGCCTGTCAAAAAACTCATACATTCTGTCTCTTCTTAAGGTAACTTTAGCCCCAATGTTCATGCCGGCTCTCAACTTGAAGTTAGAGATCGCCTGCTTGGCTTTTCTGATGGTCGGTTTCTGACCTGTGAAAGCTTCGAGGTTCTTTACTGCTTCTTCGAGGATCTTGGGATCAGCGATTGCATCGCCAACACCCATGTTAACAACGATCTTCTCGACTCTTGGAACCTGCATTACATTACTGTACTGAAACTTGGTTGTGAGCGTAGGAATCACATCTTTTTTATAGTAGTCGAAAAGACGGGACGGGATCTTTACTGCCGGTTCAGCAGTCTCCGCGGCGGCCTTCTTTTCTTTAACTTCAGGTTTCTTTTTTGTTTTTTCTGCCATTTCTTAAACC